>JBFMAG010000122.1 GCA_040755895.1 Actinomycetota bacterium
TGGATATTCCGCCCGGACATAAATGAAACCTTCCTGGGCACCTACGGCATAACCAGCAATGAGCATACCTTCAAGCACACTGTGAGGATCTCCTTCAAGAACGCTTCGATCCATGAAGGCACCGGGATCACCTTCATCAGCATTACAGATGATATACTTCCTATCGCCTTTCGCCTTACGGGTAAATTCCCACTTAAGACCGGTGGGAAAACCCGCTCCACCTCGACCTCTCAAACCCGATTCTTTTATGATCAAGATTACATCATCGGGAGAAATTTCCCTGAGTACCTTCTCCAAAGCTTTGTATCCATCGCGAGCTACATATTCTTCGATTGCTTCTGGATCTATTCGACCGCAATTCCGAAGAACGATTCGGTATTGTCTGGTCAAAAAATCGGTATCCGGAGTGGTATATCCATCACCGAGTACTATCCACTCCTCGACCGGTTTATCGTTGATTATATGCTGCTCAACGATGCGGGGAACCATCTCTGGTATAACATTGCCGTAAGAAATCCTGCCTTGGCTTTTCGTAATTACATCGGCAAGTACTTCCCGGTAACAAAGACCAAGGCAACCCGTCCGACCAAGTTTGGCCCTTACACCCTGCTTTTTTAGCTCCCTTTCAAAAGCTGCTAGGACTTCACGTGCTCCCGCAGCGATACCGCAACTCCCCAATCCCACCACTATTTTGGGGGCAGCATTCTCGCCCATCATCTTCTGATCACTTCCCTAGCTTTTCCAGGGGTCAAGCGGCCGTAGACCACTTCATCGACCATAATCACCGGTGCCAAGCTACAACAACCCAGACAGGCGACGGTTTCAAGGGTAAATTTTCTATCTTTCGTCGTCTCTCCACTCTCGATACCCAATTCCTCACTCAAAGTCGAACTGATATCTTCCGCTCCACTAACATGACAGGCAGTACCATGGCAAACCCTAATAACATGCTCCCCATGAGCATGAAGTCTAAATTGCGCGTAAAAGGTTACTACTCCGTAAATTTGGCTTAGGGGTATTCTCGTCTCCCTGGAAATTTGATCCAGAATTTCTTGGGATAGATAACCATAGGCGTTCTGAGCTTCCTGCAAAATGGGGATCAAAGAGCCAGCGTCGTCTCCGTGCTTATCCAAAATTTGGCGAAGAGTTTTAAATTTGTATTTTTCCTTCTCGGGCACCTGAAAGCACCTCGACTTAATGCAAAATTTAAACTGAAAAAATAAAAATCACAATGATGTTTTTGAGAAAACGCAAAAGCTCACTGTTAATCCAGATAAGAATGACAGTACAGAATCTCGTTTCGAAATACCTGTGCAGTCTTGAGGGTCTTCATTAATTCCTCGTCCAAAGGATCCAATATGGCCGCATCCAGACCCACGGTCATGAGCATCGCCAGTAAGGTGCGATCCAGTATTGGCTTTACTTGGGCGGGAACTCCATTAGAAATATTGCTCAAGCCCACCACGGTCTTTAAGGGAGGATCGTGTAACTGCTTGAATAACCTTACAGCCTCTATAGCTTCCATGGTCTGCTGCTGAGCCACACCTATTGGCAAGAGTAATGGATCTAAATACAGATTTTCCAGATGGACTTCATATTCCGCCATCGCCGTTATGATATCCACTGCGATGCTCGCCCTCTCATTGGCATCTCTGGGTATCCCCTTTTCGGTCATCGTTAGACCGATTATCTTTGCATCATATTTCTTAGCCAGGGGAAGCATGCTTTCGAGGCGTTCCTTTTGCCCTGAAGCAGAATTTATGAGGGCTTGACCCTTATGAACTTTAAGTCCGGCTTCCACGGCTTTTGGGTTTGTGGTATCCAGGGATAGGGGAACATCCACAACCTCCTGAATCGTTTTCACTAGCCACTCCATGAGTTCGGGTCCCCCCTTCGTGGCCGGTCCAATGTTCACATCTAACATATTTGCACCAGCATTGGCTTGAGCTATGGCCAGCTCCTGGATTGGTTTTGGATCTTTGGCCTTCATGGCGGCTCCTATTTTCCTGGATATTACATTGATCTTTTCCCCTATCACGAGCATGATTTCTCCCCCTCATTTTGCAATTCGCCGTTCGTTATTCGCGTTTGTTGTAGCTACCCACACCTAGACGATCGAATTTCATTTCGTTTGATTTCTTGAATTTTGGATTTTGATATTATTTAGTGCCTAGTATTTTGAAATTAGAATCCCTTGAACTTCAACCTTCAAGCTTGCACTACCTACAACCTATCCGACCTTGTCCCACACCTGATTTCCAGCTCTTCCTTTAGGGTTTTCAATTGTCGAACGAGGGATTGGTCTGCATCATAAGGAGATATTCCCTCCAAATCAGCGAGACGAATCTTGGGGCTCTCTTTTATCGAAACCAAAACGGGAAGTTCAGGCAAATTTTCCCTTAAATAAGCCTCTTCCTCCCCGCCTCGTATTTTATTTATCACCAGGAAAATTCGCCTGATCCCGATATCCTCGGCTAGCTTCTTTATGGATCTGGCGGTTTGAATGCTCCTCAAACTGGGTTCCACCACAACAAGCAGAGCATCAACGGATTCGGCGGTACCCCTGCCCAAGTGTTCGATTCCCGCTTCCATATCCATGATCACTACCTCGTCTCTGTCGATGAGAAGATGCCTCATCAAACTCCTAAGGAGGGCGTTCTCCGGGCAGATACAGCCCATACCCCCTTTGTCTACAGTTCCCATGACCAGGAGTTTTACCCCAAAAGCCTCCGTGCAAAACTTGTCCGGGATATCGTCAACCTTGGGGTTGAGCTTGAATAAACCGCCTGGAAATCCAGGTTTCGCCCCCGTTCTCTTCTCCACCAAGTCCTTCATGGCTGAAAGGGGAACTATATTCTTTGCCAATTCATCGGGTATCCCTATGGTGGAGGCCAAATTGGCATCAGGATCCACATCGATGGCCAACACCTTATATCCCTCATCGGCAAAAAGACGAGCCAAAGTTCCAGCAATTGTGGTCTTTCCAACACCGCCCTTACCGCTGATGGCAATCTTCACCTTTCATCACCTTTTCACTTAAAAATAGCTAGGTCAAAATCCACAAACCTCTGTGAAGGCATTTACACCGAAAATTATGGTTTTCGAGTTTTAACCCTTCCACAGCTCATCTCACCTTCGGGGCAATAACCGAGGAATTTGTCGTCGCATTTAGGCACCATATAAGAGGCAACAGTTGGAGCAATCTTCGCCACTTCCTCCTTTATTGCCTCAAATAGCCGGCGAATCTCCCATTGAGCACGCTGGCAGAGCCTAACATTGCTCACATGAATCAATTCCCTGGCATTCATAGTCATCACGATCTTTGTCTCCGCGGCATTGGGGAGGGTAAATCTTGCATCCTCCTGAGCTTGCTCTCGAGTGCGACCTTTAGCCCTAAGCCTTTCAACGTAGAACTCGTAACTCTGGGCAAATCTCTCCATATCCTCTATGAACTTGGCTCGAAGTTCATCATCTTTTACTATCTCAGGAGGGATGATGTAACCGAAATCCTTGGCGCTCACATATCTTTGCGATTGCTGGCTGTACGATGCCAAACGATGACGAACCAACTGATGACTACAAGCTCTGGAGATACCCTCTATCGCAAAGGTGAAGTTGACGTGCTCTAATGGGCTATGGTGACCCCCCTCCAAAAGGAGTTTGAGGAGTCTTTCCTTCACCCCAGGAGATAGCTTCTCCCTGAGTTGAGGAACACCGACACGGGAATAGCAAAGCTTTCCTGCTAAGGCTATGGTCTCCTCAGGGTCCGGTGTGTATTTCAATAAAATAACGCGCAATTGCTCCTCGGGCACCGATTTTCCTCTCCTTTGATTTGTAGATTTCCTATAATCCGGCGGTATCGAGAATTTTGGGCACCTTCTCCTCAGCTCCGATGGCCATGATGTGGGCTCCGTCGCAAATTTCCTGCAACTCCTGGATTTGCCGCGCGGCAATCTCTATGCCCTTTTGGGAGGGGTCGGACGCTTTTTCAAGCTCATCGATTAAATTTTTGGGCACAAAAATGCCGGGGACTTTTTTATTGAGATAGCGAGCCATACCGGCTGATTTTAAGAGTAGAATGCCGGCTAGGATCTTAACCCTAAATTGTCGGGCATAATCCATGAACTCCCTGAATTTTTCGAGTTCATAAACGGCTTGGGTTTGGAAGAAAATGGCTCCAGCTTTTACCTTCTTTTCAAATTTCAAAAGTTGGGGTTCGAGTGGAATGGCACCGGGGGTAACGGTTGCCCCGGGGCAAAAATTCGTTGGTCCATCGAGTTCATTGCCGCTCATATCCCTTCCTTCATTCAATGAATGAATGATTTGAAGAAGTTGTACCGAATCAAGATCAAAAACTGCCTTGGACGAGGGATGATCACCAACCACTGGATGGTCTCCGGTTAATGCCAAAACATTTTCGATGCCCAAAGCGGCGGCACCCAGCAAGTCGGATTGAAGTGCCAGGCGATTTCTATCCCGGCAAGTCAATTGGAAGATAGGATCGATATCCCTTTCCTTAAGGAGATAGCAGGCGGCAAGCGAACTCAACCTCATGACCGAACTCTGATTATCCGTGACGTTAACCGCAGAGACTCGCTCTTTTAGCAAATCCGCAGCATGAAGCATCTCATGCACATCGGTTCCCTTGGGAGGACCAACTTCAGCGGTGATCACAAACTCTCCAGAATTTAATATATCCCGAAATTTCATCACTTATCCCCTTCTTCGATAGAGTGTGGGTGAAGGGCTCTGGAAAAATCCTTCGGATCGAAGATGTCTCTGATGTTATCCAATTTACCCTGCGACTTTAGCCGGTCATGGATGAGAACCCAAGCACATTCCCTGCCATTACCCACCTCACATTTACCCTCATTTACCCCGCCACAGGGACCATTAAGGATACCCTTAGCGCAGCGGGTCACAGGACATATCCCACCGGTGAGGTTTAGAATGCACTCTCCACAAAGCGAGCAATGTTCCTCGAATCGACGGTCTTCAATAACACTACCCAAAAACAGGGTATCGAGAGCGGGGTAGACCGGCTTAGCGGAGATTTTGTTAACCATCTGTACCCCTTCACCACAGGCCAAAACGAGTATGGATTGGGCTGCATCGACTTCCCTTGCCCTTTCAGAAAATTCCTTTTCCACATTTTTGCCATGGCAAAGAGCGGCAATAGCCGAAAAACCAGACACAGTTTTCCCTCGAGCTTTAAGCTTCTCCCCCATCTCCTTGACTTGAGGAAGTCCCCCAGTATCGTACATCGCAGCACAAAGTCTGCAACCTATGAGGAAAATGGCTTCATCGTCCCCGAGAAAATTCAAGATTTCCTCAAGGGATTTCTGTTTGGTGACGATCATTTTTCTCCCCTCACAAAGTTAGGCGGCCCAATGTTTCAAGAAGGCCGGAATATCACCCGCTTCCCGTGGACCGACGATTATCTCCCAATCGGAAAGCTCATCCTCAAGCTCACCACTGATTTGAGCCACGCAACCCGGTATCACCAGTTTATGGTGCTCGACCTTATCGGTAATGCCACTGCGTTTCACAAAGGGAGCAATCGTTTCCGGAACGAACTTTCCCGCCGCCCAGGATGTCATCACCGATAGACCCTCCGTATCCAGAACGAGGAGCCATGAGGGAATTTTGCTCGCTTCTATCTCGCCTGAAACTATGAAATAGGTTAAAGAAAAGTTGGAGGTGATGAGAACCGGTGAAGTCTCACTGGGATTGCCAATTGGATAAATTCCCTCCTCAACCCTCATGGGGCGTTGGGGATCCGTGTAGATGTTTTGGCGGAGCACAAAAAGGGGCAATGCCTTCCAAGGCTCCAGGTTCCGCAGGAGAATTATTCCCCCGTATTTCATGATGTATATCGCAGCCAAGGCTGCTTCTATAAGATCATCCTCAGTTTGAGAGCAGGGAAATGTTATCACCGGATAACCCAAGGGACGAAACTTCTGCTTCAGCGCCGCTCGACGGATGAGTACCAGATCACGCAGGGCGGAGCCAACATTTTCGGAACCCGGATCCAATACCAGATGCTTGACGCCCAAGGCGAGGATCTTTTCCACAAGAGAAGATAGATCCTCCAGGCCGTTCGCAGAAACCGCCAGGGGACAATCATATTCTTTGGATAAATTGGTCATGGCTTCAGAATTTTCATTATTTGCCGCATAAATCAAGGGCTTATCTTCAGCACATATCGAAAGGGCAGCTTTCATGATTTCAGGATCATCGCTCGTGAGAACCATGGGGATATCCAGTGTATCCTTTACCTTTCCCACAAGGGAGACGAATTTTGAAGCGTCTCCGGAGGAAGCCTTGATAGCGATGATATCGGATTTTAATATCTGTCCCACTCTCTCGAATTTGACCTCGCGAGTTTGGTTTATCTTCCCATCGATGATTTCTTGAGGATCTGTATCCTCAATGATTAGACCCATCCCAGGGGGATGGAAAAAGGTTTTCTCGTGTCTGAACATCACCTGTTCTTCCCCGATCTTCAAGGCATTTTCTCCCGCGCCGATGGTCACGAGTCTAATTGGTGGGGCCGATGCTTCGGCGAGCTCCTCTTTTATGTCCTCAGAGAGATAGGGACAGGCATCAAGCTCCGCCTGACCCGCTGCCAACTTCATGGCAAAGGGTAGGCAAGCTGGGAAGCCACACTCCCCACAATTCGTTTTGGGCAATTTCTTGTAGATATCGAGTCCAGTTAATGCCACTTTTATATCTCCCTTCCCTCGATTTCGTTCACCGTTCACCGTATACCGTTCACTTTAAAAATTATTTTGTGAACCGTGAACGGTAAACTGTAAACTAGCTAAAACATGGGTGGCATTTCTAAAGCTGGATGACCCGCTTTCTGCATGAATTCAAGAACTTTTTCCTCAGTGGTAGCCACCGTCTCATCAGCAATCTTATCCACAAAGTCCGGTTCCCCGATTTCCTTTGCCCGCTTCTCGAGCATATCTCTCAATTCCTCTTTGAGTTCCTTGGGCATCCAGACGATTCTTTTGAAACCTCCGTCGGCGGAGATGAATTTGGGACTGGTCAGGAAGAACTTCCCCACACCGCTGAAGCCAGGTGTCTGCTGACCCCCGCCAACCATGCCAGCCATGGTGGAAAAAGTCATTCCAGAGGGCGTCATCCCGGTGAACTCCCTATTGACGACCATAACTCCATTGGTAGTGGGAAGAACGGCCACGATGCACTGAAAACACCCACAGTTTTTGACCAGCGGACCTCCATTAACAATGTAACAATATGTTTTTGCGACCGTGAGGTTATAAACAAAATCACATTCGCCTTTATTGTTGACTTCCTCCGCTTTGACGATGCTGTCCAAAAAGTAATCGCCATCGATCATCCAATCCGGAATATCAAATTCCTGGGATGAATCCAATAACTTTTGCACCTGGGAACGTACGGGTCTTGATCTCCCAGTCTTGTAATAAAAGAGCGTGCTGGAATTTAAGATACCTTTACCCGCTGCTAGCTTGGCAATTTCCTTACCAGCCGCTAAAGGTAGCACTTCTTGTTGAGATCTGTCCATTTCCTTCCCGGCAGCTAAAATCGTAATTTGTTCCAAAACTCTCTTCTTTCCCTCATGACGAATGGGGATTAACTCCGCAAATTGGATTAGGGCACTGCCGTGCATTACTATCTTGTATACCGATCCACTCTTACGTATATTGCCGACGATACCTAGCCTCTTGAGCAGTAACTGGAGATGGATTGCTGCCCTTTTATCCTCAATGCAAAGATACGCCTCACCTATATTCCATTTACCATCATACTTTCGGATACGGATGCTTCCATCTCCATCAAAGAGACCTGCTATGAAAGCTGAAATGAACTCTGGGGGTAAAGAGACCATTCTTCCTATATTCCAATTTCCTCGAGACCCGATTTTAATTCCATAGCGCTCACAGAGGGCACCAAATACCGGGTTATTGAAGTAGCAGTGGAAACAGGTCTTAACCGGTTTTACTTTTCGATCTCGAATGGTTGAAGGGTTTAACCTCCTTTTCCTGACCCCAATATGTCGAGAGGGAAATAGCTGCTGATAAGTATCCTTGAACACGGTGATTAAATTTTCGCTGGTGTTAATGAAACTTATGAAATATTCATATTTACCTCTCTTGGTTATTGAACCATCCGAGGCAACCAACCCCATCAAATAAAATAGTTCGGGGCTCATTTGGGGGATATCCACCACAGAAGCGCCTCGATTCATTCTTCTTATTAATCTCTTTACTCGACTCCAGTCCTCGCCCAATTCGGTTACAACTCTCTTTAATATACCCATGGGAAGTGATTTTATCCTAGGATCAGATTTTATGCCCATTTCACGACACGCAGCTGCAAATGATCCATAGCGAGCTTTCAATTTGCCTTTGAGAGTTTGAAGAAGCTCATCATCTATTACCCTGAAATCATCGGGAATAAGATCGATCATTTCGGGTAAATCTGTTTCGAGGTTTAACTTTTTAAGGGAAATAACCCGATCTCCAACCCCTATTTGATCAGCCCTTATCCAGCTTAACCCCTCAGGTCGATCGATCGCTACCCCATGGTCCGGGGTGAGTACTAGCTCCACACCGGATTTTGTCACTAACTTAATCAACTTCCTTGGAGCGGGAAATTTTTGCATCGCCACCAAATTCTTAGAAATGGCACGTCCATGATTAAGTGTTAAAACTCTGGATTTTGTATATTCCTCGCCTCCTTGATGTGCATTGACAAAATCGGCTATTTTGACAGGTTTGTCATCGATGATTATTTCGGTATCTGCGACAAGACATGAGGTCATCGGGTCTTCCATCATGCTATACATGCTGACCCTTTCTATCTTGTTATGAGAGGCTTTGTAGACGAATTCGTTTACCCCTTTGAACTGACCCTTAACTGGATCGATGATTTCCCCTTTGTTCACCGGTTGATTGGGTCCTGTGGGATTTATTTCATAGGAAGCCTTTCCATCGAGCCAATTATAAGCCCCACAGAGTCCCAATCTTTGAGGCGAAATTACGCACACGTGATCTGGTGCAAAACTTTGGCAGAGCGTACATGAATACCAAACATCGACGCCCTCATCGGTCATGCCCGCAACGCGCTCATCTCTCTCGTGATAGATGGCTCTCGCCGTCGGGAGTAATTCCTTTATCCTATTCTCATCGGTGTAGATAGTAACCTGGACTTTATCCACGATGGCTGGGAAATCTGCCAAAAGTTTGGCTCGGATGATATCGCCCAAATGGTGGAGCTTAAGGCCCTTCTCTTTGGCACCCTTAGCGATTCTTATCCAGACAATATCGCGCGAACCCATATGCATGACACCTTGAGCACCATTGATGAAATTATGAATTTGTCGCTCCAAAATGGGTTCGAAATCCTTTTGCATCTTGCTCCCAGCGACATGAATTAGAATACCAAGCGGGAGTAAGGATCCCTCGGAGATATCGTCGATTTCCTTGCCAACAACTTCAATCTTGTTGTCTTCCACCTCATCTGTGCCCTTCATCAACAGCAATTCAAAGGATGGAGATTTACCTCCCCCAAATTCCACATAGAGCTGCTCTTTCCTCACTCGCTCGCCCTCAAAGGCTGGTCCATAAGAAACAGGCACGGGAACCTC
>JBFMAG010000123.1 GCA_040755895.1 Actinomycetota bacterium
GCCTATATTTTGATCCAGGAAACTATCCATAGTGATCCTCAACTTTTCGCTGTTTATATTTCTTTCTAATTTTTCGCCTAAAAATCCTGCAAAATAATGGGCAATTAATTTTTAAAGCGTTAAACTTGGGGGAGACTCACTTTTGAAAGGGGTATCTTAAGTGTTGTATAATTCTAGCCAACCTAAAGGGGTTGAAATCCAATCAGAAAGGAGTCGACATGGATTTTCTCATGGGGCAATCCATGGTTTTAGTCCTTATTGTTTCTTTTTTCTGGCTCTTGCTTTTAACCTTAGGTTTAAAAAAGCTTTATAGCCAACGTCGCAGAGTTGCCAGAGCGCTAAAGGAAGAAAGTTTGATGGATACTTTCGTTCACTGTCTCGAGGAGCTCCAACTGATCCGAAAAGAACTTCAGAGATTTGAATCCGATCAGCAAAAGATGAGAGGTGTCCTCAAAGGTGCCGTTCAAAAGGTTGGGGTGGTACGATTCGATGCCTTTGAAGATGTGGGAGGCAAACTGAGTTTCGCCGTAGCTCTTTTGAACGAGCATGGTGATGGGATTGTATTAAGCTCTCTCAATGGGCGTCAAGAAAGCCGAAGCTACGTTAAGCCTGTGGAGGGAGGGGAATCCAGTTATACCCTCTCCAAAGAGGAGCGTGAGGCTATAGCCAAGGCTCTTGAGTAAAGCCCTAGAGATAGCAAAAAATGTAAAAATTATCTACAATTAAAGCTAGTTTCTTTGAAAAATTTCAACGAAGTTTTGAGGTGTTTTTATGTCCGTCAAGATGGGCTATTTAGGACCACAAGGGACCTTCACCGAGGAAGCTCTACTCTCGGCAATCCAGGTGGATGAAAAAGATCTCGTACCCTATCCCACCGAGCAAGAGGTCATCTTCGCCGTGGACCGGGGAGAGGTGGATAAGGGCATCGTCCCCATAGAAAATTCGATTGAAGGTTCGGTCAATGTAACTTTGGACACTTTAACCTTCGGGGCTAATTTGGTCATTGAAAGAGAGATCATCGTTCCCGTGAGACACAATCTCATCGCTCGACCGAGGGTCAAGCTCAAAGATATATCATTGGTGATATCTCACCCTCAAGCCACCGCTCAATGCCGCAACTATTTGGTAAAGAATCTTCCAAATGTTCCAGTGATTGCGGCGAATAGTACCGCGGAGGCGGTAAAGAAGGTCGCCGAGCAAGAAGGTTCCATGGCTGCCATCGGCACGCATTTGGCCGCAAGGATCTATAATCTGAATATTCTCGAGTCGGATATCCAGGACTTCAAGGACAATAAGACCAGATTTGTATTGGTGGGGAAGGACCCCGCCCCCCGCACGGGGAACGATAAAACATCCGTAGTTTGCTTCATCTATGAGGATAGACCGGGAAGTCTCCTTCAAATACTGCAGGAGTTCGCCTATAGATACATCAATCTCACCAAGATTCAGTCACGACCAACCAAGAAAGCGCTGGGTGATTATTGTTTCTGGATAGATATGGAGGGGCACTTGGAGGATGAGGTCATCGCCTCGGCTTTGAAATGTCTAAAATGTAAGATACGGGATGTGAAGATACTAGGCTCGTATCCTCGGGCGGATAAAGTACTGGAGTAATTGAGTAGTAAATTGGCGGTGAGAGGTTTTTTAACCGAGGCAGGATGCTCGATATAAAATTCGTCAGGGAAAACTTAAATGTAGTTCGTGAATCCCTCGAGAAGCGACGTATGGAAGCCGATCTGGATCGATTTGCGGAGTTGGATGAGAAGAGGAGGAAATTACTTTTCGACGTAGAGCAGCTAAAACACATCAGGAATACGGTTTCCGAGGAGATTGCCGAGCTCAAAAGGGTGGGAAAGGATGTACAGGAAAAGACCCTCTCCATGAGGGTGCTTTCTCAAAAAATCAAGTCCCTCGATGCCCAAGTAAGGGAGTTGGATGCGGCATTGAAAGGGATGATGCTCGACATCCCGAATATCCCTCACCCCAGTGTTCCCGTGGGAGTCGATGAGCGCGACAACGAGGTCGTTCGGTACTGGGGTGAACCTCCGAAATTCGATTTTGAACCCAAAGCCCATTGGGATATAGGAACTAAATTGGGGATACTCGATTTTGAGCGGGCGGGTAAAATCGCCGGAACCCGATTCGCCCTTTATTGGGGTCTGGGGGCTCAACTCGAGAGGGCTCTCATAAATTTCATGCTCGATTTGCACACTAGGGAGCATGGTTACCTCGAGGTTTTCCCGCCCATCCTCGTAAATGAGGGCTCGATGATCGGCACGGGGCAGCTCCCAAAATTTTCCATAGAGCTCTACAAGTGCCAGGATGATGATTTGTATCTCATTCCCACAGCAGAGGTTTGCGTGACAAATATCCATCGTGATGAGATCTTGGATGGTCAACT
Source organism: Actinomycetota bacterium (assembly GCA_040755895.1). Lineage (NCBI taxonomy): Bacteria > Bacillati > Actinomycetota > Actinomycetota bacterium. The sequence goes on from JBFMAG010000123.1 coordinate 2,402, forward strand.
CTTCCCCCTTAAATATGTTGCCTATACTCCCTGTTTCCGTCGCGAGGCGGGGGCTGCTGGTCGGGAAACCAGGGGACTTATCCGCCAACATCAATTTAACAAGGTAGAACTGGTCAAGTTCGCTAAACCGGAGGAATCCTACGACGAACTGGAGAGCTTGACCAAAGACGCTGAAGAAGTCTTAAGAAGACTCGGTCTTCATTATCGAGTGGTCGTTCTGTGCACGGGCGATCTAGGTTTTTCGGCCTCAAAGACATATGACCTGGAGGTCTGGATGCCGGGACATGGTACCTATAAGGAGATTTCATCATGCAGTAATTTTGAGGATTTCCAGGCCAGGAGGGCAAATATACGATACCGACCTGAACCAAAAGCGAAGCCAAGGTATGTCCATACGCTCAATGGCTCTGGGTTAGCGATCGGACGGACGGTAGCTGCTCTTTTGGAAAACTATCAACAGAAGGATGGAAGTGTGTTCATCCCCGAGGTTCTTCACCCATATATGGGTGGGATAGACCGAATCAAGGGCCGTTAAGTTTTCGCCGATTAATCAATTTGAGCAGGTCTGCCTGCCGGAAGGCAGATCTTCAAATTGCCTTAGCTTTTTCCCTATGCTAAACTTTTAAAGGAGAAAGAATTAAGAATATATCCAATTCCTTAAAAGATTTTGGGAGGATATTGAGAAGTTTAGAAGGGAAATTGGCTTCAGTAACCCAAAGATGCTCAAGCTCAGCGGGAGTAGCAGGTATGTGGAGTATTTGAAAGTGTTTAAATTTGGAGGGTTACGCTAACTGGGAAGCGGGCGGTCTTGAAAACCGTTGTAGCTCTGAAAAGGGCGATGGGGGTTCGAATCCCCCACCCTCCGCCGCAAAAATCAGTGAGGAGGGATGAGTCAAAAGCCAAGAAGACTGAATTAAAAAGTCGGCGGTGAGGAGTTGGTAGTAAATAAATCTTTTATAAGTCTTTTCACTCCGGACCACCACTAACAAACTCCTAACTTATTGGAGGAGTCGCATAGTGGCTTAGTGCAGCCGCCTGCTAAGCGGCTAACCCTGATAGAACGGGGTTCGAGGGTTCGAATCCCTCCTCCTCCGCTACACAAGTCGGTAGTGAGGAGTTGGGAGTCAGAAGTAAGTAAATTTTATAAATCTTTTCGCTCCCAACTGCCGACTAACAAACTCTCGACTTAACTGGCGCCTGTAGCTCAATTGGATAGAGCGTTGGACTACGGATCCAAAGGTTGCGGGTTCGAATCCTGCCAGGCGCACTGAAAATCTTTGGTGAGCAAAGAGATTCTGGTTATTGATTTCATTCCGGATGAGGGGCCCCAACCTTAAAGGGGTCTGGGGAAAGGATTCCCAGGTTTTTGGGGTACAGCGAGTTTACGAGCGTCCCAGGGGCGGAGCCCCTGGAAGAGCGAAGCGAAGGTTGCGGGTTCAAGTCCTGCCAGGCGCACAGCGTGAAAAAAACTGGAAATTATGTCTCAAGCTGTGTTAATTATGAGGGGAGGTTAATCTCCCTTTTTTTATTGAAAATTTTCCAGGGGATGGATTACCGGAATTTTATTACGAAAAATGTGGGAATCCCTTAGGCAAGATGATGAAAAGTATATGCAGTTAGCCATGGAAGAGGCGAAAATCGCCGCTGAGCAGGGCGAGGTGCCGGTGGGAGCAGTCGTCGTTTTCCAAGGTGAAGTTATTTCCCGAGCTCACAACGAGTGCGAAACTCAAGATGATCCCACGGCGCATGCTGAAATCTTAGCGATAAAGAAAACCTCCAAGTATCTTAAAGGATGGCGTCTCACGGACTGTACCATCTATGTAACCAAAGAACCATGCCCCATGTGTGCTGGAGCCATCTATCAGGCACGGATTAAGCGGCTAGTTTACGGGGTAGGAGATAAGAAGGCAGGAGCAGCTGGCACACTGTTTAATATACTTCAGGATAAAAGGCTTAATCACCAGGTAGAAATAGTATCTGGTGTTTGTGAAAAAGAATGTCAAGAACTTTTGCAAAAATTTTTCCAAAAACTCCGCCAAGATATAGTTGAATAGCTTAATAGTATAAATCTTTTAATTTCTCTCCATTAGTTTTAGAAGTATCTTCTTGCTGAATTTGTTGGAATTATGCTTGGTGATGGTCACGTCTCCGATCACCAAGTTCTTGTTCATGTTAATAATGAAGCGGATGTGGGATATGAAAAGTTTGTTGGCCGTTTTGGCGTTTATCTTAGAAGAGAGAAAGAAATACATCGTTATTTCCAAGAGGTTGGAAATAATCCAAAGTATCGGCGGCGTTTTCAAGACTATTTCGAATTCTAGTGCTAAAATAATCTCTGGAGGAGTACCCAAGTTTGGTCATACGGGCGCCGACTCGAAATCGGACGGGGGCTGAAAGGTCCCACGAGGGTTCGAATCCCTCCTCCTCCGCTACAATAAGTCTGGTAGTGGGGAGTTAGGAATCACTACAAACCTCCGACTTTGTTGGAGGGATGCGAGAGGGGACTAATC
>JBFMAG010000124.1 GCA_040755895.1 Actinomycetota bacterium
ATAATTGTCGATTTTCTCACCCTACTTCACCTCCTTTCATCCATATCGAACGAAAATTAACTGCATTAACTCGCAAAAGTAAATAACAAAGGAGGGTTGCGCCCTCCTAATTTAGACCCATATCAATTTGAAAGCTCACTGTGCTGGGATTCTTCATAAAATCCCCATTCCAAGCAACCTAACCCAAATGCTTGGATGACTACTGCAGTTCAAAGCCTCGCTTTATGTAGTATAAATATACTTGTGTAATTCGATATCTTACTAATTTTTCCTGCTAAAAAGCATTAACCTGCACGATTAAAAATATTTTGTGCTTTTGCACACAATTGACCCTGCATCTTCGAAGTGATTTAATGGAATTGGAAGATATTAACTATCAATTTAACTTTGTGAACGAAATGAGGCCACTACTCCAAATAGCTTTAGATATCACAAATAGGGAAAATGCTTTAAGGTTAGCCGCAGAGACAGCAACCTTTGTAGATATCATCGAAGCTGGGACTCCATTGATTAAAACAGTGGGTTTGAGTATAGTACGAGAACTCAAAGGGTTATTCCCGAGAAAAAGCATCGTCGCGGATATGAAAACAGCTGATACAGGTGCTCTCGAAGCAAGATTGGCATTTGAGGCTGGTGCCGATATCACCACAGTCTTGGGGTCAGCTTCCCTATTCACCATTGAAGAAGCGATCTTGGAAGCAAAAAATCGCGGAAAAAAGGTGATTGTGGACTTAATCGGTATGGAAAATAAGCTTTCCAGAGCCCAAGAGATACAGAGATTGAATCCCGATTTTATTGGGGTTCACACCGGTATTGATGAACAAGTTAAGGGTAAAAGTCCATTTCAGGATGTTCGCGAACTTGTCAGGTTGAAAATACCTCTCGCCGTTGCAGGAGGAATCAAACTTGAAAATCTGAAGTACTTAAGGGAATTCAAACCAGCCATAATCATAGTGGGCGGAGGCATAATCAAGGAGGAAAAACCGGCGGAGGCGGCAAAAGCAATCAAGGAAAAGATCAACGAACTCTGGTCCAAAGATTAAAAATTCGAGGTGAAAGTATGTATTATCGGGAGCTCTTAGACGGGATTGGTGAGGTTACCTCAAAAATCGATCCACAGGAATTTAAAAAAATCGTGGATATCATCAAAGAAGCACGAAGAATCTACATCATTGGTGCTGGAAGGAGCGGACTGGTGGCCAAGGCCTTCGCCATGCGCTTGGTGCACTTGAGGAAAAGAACCTTCGTGGTTGGGGAGACCGTGGTTCCTGCCATGCGTAAGCAGGATATTTTGATAGCTGTCTCTGGCTCCGGAAGAACCAAATCCGTAGTCGAAATCGCCAAAACAGCCAGGTCCATTGGAGGTAAAGTGGTAGCGGTAATCGGGGATAAGCAATCCGAACTTGCACAATGCTCGGATTTAATCGTGGAAATTCCAGTGCCCAAGGTGAAGGACGTCATCACCAGTTACGATTCCCGGCAGTTGATCGGTAAAATAACTCTAGCTCCCCTGGGCTCGCTCTTTGAACTCTCTGCCATGATATTCTTCGAATGCGTCGTCACCGAGTTGATGAGAAAGCTTGAAATCAGCGAAGAGCAGATGAAGCGGGAGCATACCATTTTAGAATAGCCATGTTAATTTCCAACACCGCTTTTGCGTTTTCTCCTCGCTGATGGGAATTTTAGGTATAAAAAACATTACCCATAATCTTCCAAGGTCTGAGAGAGGCTCTCAGAGCTTATTTTACTTTTGGAAATTTTCCGATTCCTTCAAAGGTAGAGCGATCCTTTCAGGATCAATCGTGCATATTAATAAAGGCGAGGCTGAAAGCCTCGCACTACTACATCTTCTCGAAAAGTTTTGTCGCCCTTTTCACCAGGTAAGGTTTAAGCTCTTCAAAGATTTGGGCTTGATTCTCGATTAATTGGTCGGCTTTCTTCGTCGAGATGCCCTTCGCCTCCAAAATATAAGAGGCTGTGCGACCGTAATAAAGGGGTGTCATCATGCTGACCAGCTTTTGCTTGTCCTTCTTCCACTTTTTATAATTTAACGCAAAATCATAGACCACTTTCGCCCACAAATCCGACGGAAAGTTGAATTCATTGCGACTTTGTAAGAACACCCTTTCAACTCCGTTAAAGCTCTCTTCAGATAAAACTTCCCTCCACAGAGGACTAAAATGACCGAACCCAAGACAAAAATTCTCGATGAGATCCTGTATGGAGACCTTGATTGGCTCCGGTTCAACCTTTGGAGCTCGCCCATAAAAATCAACTTCATCGCTTTCCTTAATCCTGTACAACTTATCTTCATGCTGAGCCATGAGGGTAAAAAGAGTCCCCGCGACCTGTCTAAACATGGGACCCAAAGTTGTCGGTTCCCTCCCGGTATGGACCTTTGTGCCCAGTCGAGATTGACAAACCTTGACTCCTTGCTCAATCGCCGTTATAGTGAGCCAGATATCGATACCATATTTGGCCACATCGGTTTCCCAAACATCCTGCTTTATATAGAAGTCAAAGAGCTCTCTAGAGATGCCAAACTCTCCTCCAATTGGTTGACGGATTCTTTTACCAAAAATGGCTCTGGTGAGAGGATAAGCGAGGAGCTTGGTGATGGTTCCATCATATTTGTGACGCGTATAATAGGGTGCTACGAATTCGTATTCACCCTTCAGAATGGGATCCGCAAGGAGTTCTATCCACTCGGGAACAATGCTTTTCAAGTCGGAGTCCACCACAATTATGACATCGGCTCTCAAAGCATAGCCGATCTCAAATACTGCCCGGAGGGAAGAACCTTTTCCAGGTAGTCCTCGGTAAATGGTGACCAATCTCTCAACACCCGCTGAGCGGGGAAGGCCTTGAGCCATCTCACGGCTGTCGTCGGTGGAGCCTCCATCGGAGACCACGATCAAAGACCTTTTATCGGGGAAATATTTACGCAAGCCGGTCTCAACGGTGTTTATGACATAACCCACGGTCCTCTGGTTATTGTAGCAGGGGATACCGACCAGTAGATCAACCTGACCTATTCCTTTGATCCTCGATCTAGCTTCATCACGAAGTGCAGTAGCAAATATCATATTAATTCCCACTTTCTCAATCTCTTATATTTATATAAGTCCTGTGGGTATAAGTCCCATGGGCACCGGAGCCTTCAAATTCTGAGACTACCTACTAAGATCAATGACCTTATCTGCATAGGCATCATATCTATCACTGCAGGTAAAAAGGATTATCTGGTATTCCTTTGTGATTTCTTTGACCAATTCCATGGTGTTCCTCAATCTTTCATCATCGAAGGTGATGAAGGGATCATCGAAAAGCAAAGGAGGCTTTTTGCCCTTGGAGATAAGCTTGACCAAACCCAAACGAGCTGATAGATAGATCTGGTCGATGGTTGCCCGACTGAGTTCCCGGGCTTTTACATAGTCCTTCTTTTCCTCAGAGTAGACGAAAAACTCCAAATTTTCCTGATTTACTTTTACCCTGTTATATTTACCATCGGTTATTATGTTAATATATCTGGAAACCTCTTCCTCCAAGACCTTCGTCGCCGAGCGTAGAGTGGCTTTTCGGGCTTCATCTATGCTTTTCAATACAAGCTCATAAACTCTTCGTCGCCTTTGGTAGAATTCCAGCTTCTGTTGTAAATCGGCGAGTTTCTCATCAATGGCTGCCAAATCCTCAGAGGTGGCTCTAGCTTGGGAGATGACGATCTCCAACTTCTTTTTTTCCTCCTCAAGTGCCCTTTTTTTCTCCGCCAGATCCTCTATTTCCTGGAGCAACTTCTGAAACTGTTCAGGATCGAGGGCTATTGGATCGAGGCTTTCCCACTCCTCCTTCTTGGCGTTACGATCCAGAGCTAAGGTTCTTGATTCCTCCACCAAATCTTCAATCGATTTGTCCCCTAGAATCCCGCTCAATTCACTATCCTTCGCCAACTTTTCAGCGCGGAGGGGTTTATACTTTTCATATCTCTCCAAGCACTCAGTGGCGGTTTTACACCTCGCTTTAGCCAAAAGATATTTGATTTGATCATTTATTTCGGTTATCTGCTCTTCGACTTTAATTTTTTGATACCTTATTTGAGAAACTACCGTTCCCAGATCAACTTGGGGCTCGGGTTTTATGCGTAAAACTCCATAACCGGCTACGAGCAGACCAATAATGGCCAAAACGAGCATAAACTTTGAAAGAAAAGCACCAATAATGCCCAATAAGAGAAGGATCGTACCCAAGATCAAAGGGTGATTACCGGTGGGAGTGGACTGGAGCTGAATATCTGCCTCATGGCAGGCAAGGCTTGGTTCCACCAGTTGCTGCTCTAGAGAGTCCCTCATTTGCTCCAAAGATTGCTTTCTGCCAAGGAGAGTGCGAAGTGCATCCACGTCTTCATCCTCTATTTTCTCCAAAAAGCTGTAGGGTTTGAGCCTCTCATTAAGATCATCGATCTCGTGCTTTATACCAAAGGCGCGTTGGATATTCTGGTAGCATTCCTCGATTTTCTCCAGTTCTTGTTCAAGCCATCGCCTCCTCTCATTCTTCTCTCTAAGATTCACCTTTGTAGAAAGTCTTGTGCTTATATCCTCGATTTCCCTTTTCACTTCAAAAAGTCTGGTGCCCGTCCTCCGAACCTCCTCTATCTCATCCTCCAGCTGCTTCCGCTTCTCTTCCAGCTCAGCAACGGCATTGGAAAGCTTTTGAATTTCTCCAGGATATTTTGTTATTTTGCCCTCTCCCTTGATCAGCTCCTTTAAAGCAGCTCTTAACCTTTCACAAGCCCAAGAGGCGGTCACCTCATCCTCCCCCGTAATCGTCGCTTGGAGGCTATCGCCTATCTCTCTTTCCCCTTTGGATATCTGCGCCACCCTATCCTGCTCGACACAGGCCGTACTCTTGAACACGGCTGCGGAACTGAAACCCAGCCATTCCCCCACTTTTTCACCAACCTTTGTGGGATCGATGATCTCCCGCGGCAGACCATCGCCAATCAAAGTGAGTTTCTTGGTTTCAAAATCCTTATGGAGTGCATAATTTGCACCTTCTACTTCGACATCGAGGCCTATTTCGTACATCCTCTCTGAACCCCAAGAGATCAAATTCCTGATCTCCTTCCGCCTGTGAGAAGGATTAAAGAATATTCCAGCAATTAAGGCAGAATGGAGCGTGGATTTTCCAGCTTCATTGGGTCCTTTGATCACGTTAAGACAGGGAGAAAGCTCCGCCTCTAAATCTCGAAAACGTTTGAATCTCTGAAGCTTTATCTTCTTTATGATCATCTAAGAACATTCTCCCCTTTCAGCAAAGCTACGCCTAGCTTAAGTGCTTCCTCAATGACCCTTCTCTCCTCCGCTGTGGATTGCTCCAGCCTTTCCTCCATAATCCGAACGAATTTGCCGATGATCATACTTTCCGGTAAATCTTCGACCGATATTTCCTCAAGTTTTGGATGGGATTCATCAATAACTCTCAAACGAAAGAAGAATGGCTCTAACTCTTGCTCCAACTCCTGTGGATCAATTTCAAGATCGAAGCTCGCCAGTCCCTGGAGTTTTACCTCGATTATGAGATCTGGGTCGGAATGAGCCTTTATGGCCTCATTGATCTCGCTCACACTACTCATCATATCCACCGGTAACTCCAGCATCTTGAAGAGGCGCTTCCCCACTCGTCTTGGCTCCACCCTCACTGAGCCATCCGGATCGATGAATACTAGGAGAACATTGCCCGAGCCCTTCTGGTGAATATCTAGTGCCTCTGGAGAGCCACAGTAGCAAGCCTTGGTTCGACCCCTGGAATAATCGGCGAAGGAATGCCAATGTCCCATGGCTATGTAATTCATGCCACTTCTCTCTATCTCCTCCAAGGTGAAAATCGCTCCATCCTCCTCTACCTTTTCGGAAATTTTCAAAGCCCCGTGGATGAGAGCGATGTGAAATTTTGTCCCCGTTTGAGGATGAATACCCTCGAGGGGACTTCCTTCTAAGATCCCCGTGGTGAGAGCTTTTCCATAGACCGTTAAATCCAAATTCTTAAAAGTTTTGAAAGTTACCTCATCGGTGAAAAGGGTAAGATTGGAAAGAACATCATTGAAATTGTAACGGCGATAGATGGAGGTTGCATCATAAAGGTCATGGGTACCGGGTATGAGACAGATTGGAATGTTCTTCTGTTCTAGTTTCTTGAACAGCTGAACAACTTCATCCAAAGTTCGTCGGGAGGGACTATTGGAATCAAACAAATCCCCCGCGATGAGGAAAAGGTCAACATCTTCTTCGATGGCGAGATCAATTACATTTCCAAAGGTTTTAAGAATTTGAAGGCGTTGTTCCCCTCCCTTTTCACCAAGCATAGCAAATTTAGCTCCGAGATGGATGTCACCTGTATGCAAAATCTTCAAATCCATCACCACTTTGTCAAGCTGTGAGCTGTAAGGATTAAGCTTTTAACTTTGAGAACCAGCCTCAATCCCCCTACCTACTACCTTGAACCTAGAACCAAAACTTTTAAATCGTCCTAAGAATGAGACCAACGATTATCGCCAAACTCATACTTGAAGCGAATTCAAGGACAAAGGGATATTCCCGATTACCCTTGATTACCTTCACCATTGAAGGTATGAAGGCTAGAGGTGCCAGAAAATACAAGCCAACCAGGATAAATGTAACTGCCAGCCCCCGCTCGACAATACCCACGAACCTCTTGTGAAAATAAAGGGTGTTATTGCCATGCCTACTAGCAGGCCCGCTTGCCAGGGAAGACCCGGTTCCCGCTTTACCAAAGGTATTGCAAAATTCGTAGATTAATATAGAACCACCAAAGGTAGCTGCAATATAACCAACGAGATAAGGAAGGAATTGGGAATAAGGAATGTGCGATGAAGAGACAAATCTCAATTCGGTCAAGGAAAAAACCATGCCCATCACAAGGAGATGGAGAATCTGATCTCCAATAAAGATGTACAAGCTCATGGCGGGTTTCCACATCGTTGCAACTATTTTAAGCCGGTCAAAAAGAAAGTGAGAAAAACCAAGTACTATGGCCCAAAGTAGCCATCGATGAGAATATGGTGCAAGGATTATACCCATGAATGCGCAATAGATACCGCTATGAATAGCAACACCCCAGATGCTTTGCTTCGCCCACTTAACTAAGGATGCCGGTTGCATGAAATCTACAACGAGGTGCACCAGCAACAACAAATAAAACAAAGACATAACCAACCCCCATTGGCTTTAAGCTGTAAGGATTAAGAATTAAGCTTAATCCTTATCCTATTTAGGGTCCTATCCAGGGTATGGATTCCCTCAATCTGCGTCCGGAAAGGGTAACCTGAAGCGAAAGCTTCTCAACCTGATCGTCTATCTCTCGAATCCGGTAACTCATTTTCTCCAACATCTTCAGAGCAAAATCAGGATCCTCTCTGATCAGAGATTTTAATCTCTCCTTATCAATGACCAATACCTCGGTCTTGCCCATAGCCGTCACCGTGGCTGAGCGAGGACGATCCTCGAATAGAGCCATTTCGCCGAAAAAGTCCCCCCCTCTTAAAATTGCTAATGTGGTCTCTATCTCTTCGGTCTCTCGCATAATCTTTTTAGTCACCTTCACCTTACCGGACTGGATGACAAACATTTCCTTTCCTGGATCGCATTCATTGAAGATGACCTCACCATCTTGATACTCTCTCACTTCCCCTTCCCGACACATCCTAAATACCTCCTTTATTTAAGCTATAAGGATTAAGCTTTTTTATTCCTTATTCCTTAATCCTTAATCCTTAATAATACCTTAATCCTTCTCTGGTTTAATATCCAATACATTATATATTATCATCGGTTCTTTCTTCCCTTTAAGCCGAATCGGCAGTAGCTTCTCCGCCTCCACGGCATCTTTAATCAAATCATAGGTACTGGAACTGATCAAAATTTGTCCCTTGCCCGCTGCACTACACAAACGGGAGGCAATGTTCACATTGTCCCCAATGACCGTGAAGTCCAGACATTTACCGCTACCGATGTGACCTACCACAACCTCCCCCGTATTGATACCGATGCCATAACTGACCACTGGAAGATTTGCTGTTTTAGCTTGGAAGAGTTTGATCTCCTTCTGCATTTCAACAGCGGCCTTAACAGCTCTTAAGGCATGATCCTTTTGCTCCTTGGGTGCATTGAAAAATGCCATGATGGCATCACCTATGTACTTATCGAGTGTCCCCCCATATTGAAAAATAATTTCAGTCAGAAAGGCGAGATAGGTATTCAAAACGGATCTCACCCTCTCCGGTGCCAAATCCTCTGAGAGACTAGTAAATCCCCTGATATCAGCGAAGAGCACCGTGACCTCCTGGCGTCGATATAATACCTCGCTGCCCATGCGGAAGAGGATTCTCCCCAAATAATCCATGAATATTCCCTTTGCGAAGGCCCAGGTAAACAAGGATAGAGTATCGCTAGCCTCCATGGATAATAAATGATGATACTCGTATTCTCGGGAGAGATTGACGGCTCTCTCGAGGTACTTCTGAGCCTTTGATAGATCATTCTTCTTGTGGTAAATGGCGGCTAAATGGAGGTAAATTGCGGTCAAAATGTATTTATTGTCGTGCTTTTCAGCGATCTCCGCCGCTCTGGAGAGGATTTCCTCAGCCTTATTCAGTTTTTGTAACTTGGAGTACAAAGTCCCCAAGTCCGCAAGAGACCAACTAATTTCCCAGCTCCCACCCTCATCTTTAGCTAAGGCCACAGCTTGTCGACCGAATTTCAAAGCCTTCTGGAATTTGCCCTGCATACCATAGAGTCTACCCAAAGCCCGCAGAGCGAAGCACAGTCCCCAGGTATCATGCAATTCTTCGAAGATTGCTTTGGACTCCTCGACCAACTTCAAACCCTGCTCAATTTCTCGCATCTCCGCTAGGGTTTCACCCATCGTCCACAGAATCCACCCCCGCACGCGCCGGTATCCAAATTTCTCCACAATTTCAAGGGCCTGGTGTAATACTTTAAGAGATTGCCCATAGTCTCCTTGCATGCGATGGACCATGGCGATATTGCATAAAGTGAGGGCCATATCATGCTTGTTCCCCAATTCTCGTCTCAATCGCAGGGATTTGTGGCTCATTCGCAGAGCATCGGCAAATTCTCCTCTCTCTAGATAAGGAATAGCAAGGTTATGTAGCACACAGGCTTGAGTGGTTTTATCCCTAACCCTTTGGCTAAGAACAAGAGCCCGTTCAAATATGGAAACGGCTCGTTCTGGATCCATACGAAGATAGCAACTGGCTAAACTGCATAAGGTAGGTGCATGATTCTTCTCCTCGATATAATGCAATGATTGCTCGAGAAGAGATATAGCTCTTTTATAATCCGCTTTTAATCTGTAAAGCTCACCGCTCCTTCCAAGACTTATCCCAGCACCCTGTCTATCCCTTCGCCTCTTGAAGATCAGAAAGGCTTTTTCATATAAATCCAAGGCATCATCCCATTCCCCCTGGATCTCCAAGATATTACCTTTATGGATCAGCAACCAGGGCTCCCTTTCAAGAATCTCTCGAGGAATTTTATCGATCCAGAATTTAAGGGTGGAAAACCTACTTGTACTTATCATCTCTTCAGCAATTTTTGAGATGAGCTTTGCCGCTCCACGAGGTTTTTCCGCTTGGAAATAATGGTAGATGGCGTGATCCCACTCGCCTGTACTCGTGAAATAACGTGCAGCTTTCTGATGAAGATTAAGGATTGTTGCTTTGCTCTCGGTTTCGATGGATTTAGCTTCCAAGAACTTTTGGAACAGATGATGATAACGATATATGCCATCCAAACGCGTCGTGAAAACGTGGCTTTTTCCCAAATATTCTAAAACGTTGTGAGAATCCCTGATGCCCGCCAAGATATTGCCAAGATCTGGATTTATGAAGGGCACAATGGAGGTCCTCTTAAGAAATGCTCGAATCTTTGGGGATTCCTGCCCAAAAACCTCCTGGGCCAGATATTCGTAGATATCCCGGGTGCCGATAAATTGATCTATAAATACCTTTCTCTCATGGGAATCGAGATTCTTTAGGGAAGCGTATAGGAGTAAAAGACTGGCGATCCAACCCTCGGTTTTGGTAGCCAGGTTACTCAGTTCCTCATCGTCTAGAAAAAGGGGATACAAATCACTGAACAATTGGCGAATCTCTGAGGGAGTGAACTTCAAATCGTCGGTCTCGATTTCGGCTATCTCTCTTCGAACTCTAAGTGCCGCCAGGGAAAGATTCGGCGTGACACGGGAGAGAATGACAAAGTGAACATTGGGTGGCAATTGATCCAGAAGAAATTCGATGATTTCACTTATCTCCTTATTATCGTTGATGTAATGATAGTCGTCGAAGATGATTAATATATCCTCTAGGACAATTCCCATCAACTCGTTTATAAAAATGGTTGTCACTGACTCCTTTTCCCTTGAAAGATACATGGATTCCTTTAAACTATTCATAGTTTCAGTACCAAAGTGGGGAAACTTCCTCTTAATTGCCTCCACCAAGTAGCTTAAGAAAACTGCAGGATAATTATCGCTTCTGTCCAGACGATACCAAATCACCTTAAATTTAGTTTCGGTAGCGAAGTCCGCAAGGAGAGCTGTCTTGCCGTAGCCACTCTGAGCGCATACGACCACGAGCCTTCGGTCAATATT
>JBFMAG010000125.1 GCA_040755895.1 Actinomycetota bacterium
ACATTGTGAACCAGGAAAAGTATTCAGTCGTGGGACCGTAAAGGGCAAAACCACTGATCGCTTGAAAGATCAATAGAAGGGGCCAAAGCCAGCCATAGATTAGCTTTTGAGGAGGATTATATTTCCCCACCTCCGGGTGCTCCCTCTTTACGAATAGATAATAGATGATGATTTTGCCGGTATTCCTGATGTCCCTTGGACGTAAGGCAAATTCATGCCAATCGCGAGCTGCACCTAAAAATGCCCAGTAAATCCGAGCCACCAGGTTGATGAGAACCACGTACATGCAGATGAAGTGGACCCATCTCATTATACCCATGCCCCCTTCAAAGAAGGGGCGGTGGATATACCAGCCGGAGACCGCCAGTCCACCCATGCATAGCAGGTGTATCCAGTGCATTGCTCGAGCCGGCAAGGGGTGTTCTTCTATCACTTTAGCCATTTTCGCACCTCCTAGCCGATTTGGAACTTCAGTATCTTGTTAGTCCTTGGTTCAATCACGTGAACCGAACAGGCAAGTCACGGATCGAAGGATCTAACCACCCGCACGACGTTGATGGGATTATTTGGATCGGGGACCGGCGTTCCAACGAGAGCTTCTTCGATGGGACCCCTTTGACCCTTATCATCCCTCGGGCAGACGTTCCAATTCGTAGCCGCGATGACCTGGTAACGTTTGATCTTCTTGCCCTCTATTTGAACACAATGGAGAAGGCAGCCTCGAGGAGCTTCCACCATACCTATACCCTTACCCTTCTCGGGAACGGGCTTATCATCGCAGATATCGGTGTTTCCAGCCTTGAGATTATCCACCAGCTCATCTAGCCAATCGAGCATAGCTTCGGCTACCATCTTGCACTCCCAGGCTCGAGCGGCGTGGCGAGCCACCGCCGAGGGATGGGCTCCGATCTTGTTCACCAGATCCATGAACCCCTTATCCTGCGTGATGAGCATCCTGGCAAGGGTATTGACCTCCACCGGTTTACCATCGTATCTCGGAGCCTTTGCGAAAGAGTATGCACCCTCTTTATCCAGATCATACTCCGTCTTACCCTCCGTTGGATGCAATCCCCCACAATCCTCCGTGTACCAGGAATACTTGACCGCCTCTTCGATCTTAGTGGGATCGAACTCCCCAACTTCCTCAAGCTTACCATCCATAATAACCCCCGACTTGAGGAATCGGTTTTTGTAATCGCCCGATACGCCGAGATCGAACATGCCAAAGGATAGGAAGTTGCCCACGCCAGCTCCCACCTTCAGCTGATGGATGGGAAGAAGTGGACCGGTCCCAAAAGCAAGGACATCCGCCAAGTAGACATTGTTCACGAAATCGATCAAATCCATGAGATGATATTTGAAGGCGGCGATCATGTCCGGCGTGGGGTGGATGGTCACCCCTCCCGGAACCAGAGTGCAATAGCAGGGCATCTTTCCACCGAAGATCGTCAACATTTCCTGAGCTTTCTTCCTCTTCTCCAAAGCCTCTAGGTAATGTGCCACAGCCGTGGTCACGATCTCGGGGTCATCGACGCTGAATTCATCGGGGTCATACCTGGGGGTGAGGGGGTATGTATCCTCCGCTTCGACGAGCCCTACTATCTTATCCTTCACCGCCAACAGCCTGGGGTCTTTACCCGTATACTTGGCTATGGCCATGACATCCAGGTAGTCCAGGGCTGCAAGGTGGTAGAAGTGGAGAATGTGGGACATAACGTAGTTCGAACCAACGATCAAATTGCGGATGATCCTGGCGTTATCGGGTACTTTCGCTTCGAAGGCCTTATCGAGGTTTTGCGCAGCAGCAAGACCATGAGAGGCCGGACAGACACCACAAATCCTCTGGGTGACGATCTGGGCATCTCGAGGATCTTTACCTATGAGGAGTTGCTCAAAGCCACGGGCCATAGCTGCCGTGCTGTAAGCTTCTTTTACCTTACCGTCCTCAACTTCAACTTCGATCTTTAAATGTCCCTCAATCCTGGTTATGGGATCGATTGTTATCTTTTGTGCCATTACTCCTCACCCCTTTCCGGTGGACCACCTTTGCCAAGACGTCCGGTGGCTATTTGACCAACCAGGTGGAGACCAATGCCAGCAGCGGTTACAATACCAAGCACCTTGGCGACAGTATCTGCACTGACCTCGTAGCCGGCGATTCCAGGGATGCCGATTTCCGGTAATTTCTCGTAAAGAGGTGAAAACTTGGCATAGAACTCGGGCTGAGTACATCCCTGGCAAGGAGCATTGGCATCGATACAGAAATTGGTTCCGGAATTCCACTTCCTCTTGGGACAATCAGCATAGGTGAAGGGACCTTTACACCCCTTTAGCAGTAGGCAGTAATTTGCTTGCTCGGGATCATTGAAGTCTTCGACGAACTTTCCAGCTTCGAACCAGTGTCGCCTGGGACAATTATCATGGATCAGGGTGCCATAAAACTCCTTGGGACGACCATATTTATCAAGACCAGCCAACACAGCATCCTTTCCAAAGAGCAACAGCTTAACCACGGTTCCGACTACCCAATCCGGATGAGCGGGACAGCCCGGAATCTTAACAACCGGTGTTCCAAGGACGTCCTCCACTCCAGTTGCACCCGTTACCGCTTGATTTGCTCCGGGAATCCCGCCAAAGGAAGCACAGGTACCTACGGCGATGACCGCGTGAGCATCCTTAGCAACTTTCTTCACCCAATCTACCGCTGAAGTTTCACCTATTTCGCAGAAGCGACCTTCCTCCGCCGTGGGTAAAGCGCCCTCAAATATGTAGACGTATTTGTCCTTTGCCTTCTTCATGGTGGTCTCTATAGCGCTTAAGGCGACATCTCCAGCCGCTGCCATTACGTTGGGGTGAAACCTAACGGATAAAATATCCAAGACCAGCTCGGGAGGGGTAGGTTCCCGAGAATTGATGAAAGAGATGGTGCAACCAGCGCAACTTTGCCCTTGCATCCATATCACAGGTGGCTTGCCCTTCGTCGCTTCTTCAAGAGCTGCAGCGATCTGAGGGATATAAATTTCCGATAACCCTAGCATAGCGGCGATGCTGGCACAATATTTCAGAAAATCTCTGCGGCTTAAGCCCTTAAAAATGCTTTCCACCAATCAAACACCTCCTAACCTTTGAAGGTTGCCAAAATTGCGGCGCCAAGGGCAGTAAACATGCGAGCACAAACTTTGAAGAATTCAAGACGAGTGATCTTCATCCACACACCTCCCTCTTACCTACCAGGTTAGAATCCGGCAAAAAAGGAAAAGCGGATCCTTTTCAAAAGGTTCCGCTTCTGAATCCCCGTAATTTTATCACCCCCTTTCAGTGACCATTACTGCTCCAATTGCTCGATATCTAGAAAAAGCGTGCTAGAAGAATGCTTATTTCGTATAATGCAATCATTGGTAAAGCCA
>JBFMAG010000126.1 GCA_040755895.1 Actinomycetota bacterium
CCGATTCTGGCGCAGGCGAGCATGAATATGGGAAGCTCCGGTATCATTGGAAGGTATAAAGCGACTCTATCTCCCTTTCTAATACCCAGATTTTTTAGGACAGAGGTAAATCTATTCACTTCCCTATAAAGTTGAGCATAACTCAATGCTTTCGTCTCCCCTCGTTCGCCTTCCCAATAGAGAGCCACTTTATTACGACGCCAAGTTTCGAGATGATTATCCACGCAGATATAGGATACATTGAGCTTCCCACCAACGAACCATCTGGCAAAGGGTAGCTTCCATTCTAAAACTTTATCCCAGGTTTTAAACCAGGGAAGCTTCCGGGCTTCATTCTCCCAAAAACCCTCGGGATCTTCGAGAGATTTACTATAAACCTCTGAGTAATTCATGATCGGCCAATATTTCTCTTTGAATGGTAAAGATGTCACCTCAACCACATCAAACACCCCTTTTTATAAAATCAAATCAGCCTCATTTCCAAGGCTGACGAATTTGAATCCCAAGCTTACTCGCCCCTCGCTACCTTGTTAATTATTTCACATTTTAATTATAAATCAACAATTTTAATCTGGACTATTAACGAGTTAGTTTGCATTATACATTCGAGGGAAGTTTTTCTATTTTCGTTTCCTCGCTTTCTGACAAATATCTCCCCTATGTCCAATGGTTAAAACCAATACCGAGGGATTTTAACTGCTGGCGACGCGGGTTTCGTGAACCACGAGATTTACGAGCTTCCCGGGCACCGTGATTATTTTGACTATCTCTTTGCCCTCCGTGTATTTCCTCACCTTCTCAGAGGAGAGGGCAACTTCCCGCATCTCATCTTCGGTGATATCGGCGGGGGCTTTGATTCTATCCCTTACCTTACCATTCACCTGCACTACCAACGTAATCTCCGGAGCCTTGGCAAGCTCTTCGTCATAAGAGGGCCAAGCCTGGAGATAAACGCTCTCCCTGCCTGACAGCGGGGCAAGTCTGCCCCCCATCTTTTCCCAAAGCTCCTCAGCGATATGGGGAGCGAATGGCGAGAGGAGCAACACCAGTTTCTCCGTGGTTTCCCTTAAGACCCCACCATTTCGAGCCGCCTTGTTCTTGCTCTCATTATACTTAAAATTGGCGTTGACTAGCTCCATGATGGCGGCAATTGCCGTATTGAAACTGAAACGTTCCACATCCTGCGTGACTTTCTTGACAGTTCTGTGGGTCATATACTTAAGCTCCTTATCGAGCTCATCCAGTTCTCTGGATTCACCTGTTCCATGTGTCCAGGATTCTATATTCTCATGGACCACTCTCCAGACCCTATTCAAAAACCTGAAGCAGCCCTGCACTCCCTGGTCGCTCCAGTCCAAATCCTTCTCGGGAGGAGCAGCGAAGAGGATGAACAATCTACCGGTATCGGCGCCATATTTATTAACTATCTCATCACAAGAAACGACGTTACCCTTAGATTTGGACATCTTAGCACCATCTTTTACGACCATCCCTTGGGTGAGAAGATTTGAGAAGGGCTCCTTCGCCCTGCACAGTCCCATATCATACATCACCTTGGTAAAGAAACGAGCGTAGAGCAGGTGCATCACAGCGTGCTCTATGCCTCCGATGTACTGATCCACCGGCATCCAGTAGTTTGCGGCTTCGGTATCGAATGGAGCTTCATCCTCGTGAGGACTGGTATATCTCAAGAAATACCAGGATGAGCAGGTGAAAGTATCCATGGTGTCCGTCTCGCGCCTGGCAGAGGCGGAGCATTTGGGGCAAGTGGTGTTCACGAATTCTTCGACTGCTGCCAGGGGTGAAATTCCCTTCCTTCTGAAATCAACATTCTCGGGTAAGATAACCGGCAGATCCTCTTCGGGTACGGGAACTATGCCACATTTGTCACAATAAATGATGGGGATGGGGTTGCCCCAGTATCTCTGACGAGAGATGAGCCAGTCACGGAGCCTATAGGTCACAGCGAATTTACCTATCCCCTTTTCTTCCAAATACGTCGTGACCGCCTTCGTTCCCTCCGTACTGGGCATTCCGGTGAAGGGACCCGAATTTACCATGACACCTTCGCCCTCGTATGCTTGGGTCATGGTCTTTTCATCGAGACCTGCCTGCCCCTCTGGCAGACGGGCCTGCCGGTAGGCATGAGGTTCACCTTCCGGTTGGATGACCACTTTAATGGGGAGATTATATTTCTTGGCGAACTCGAAGTCCTTCTGGTCATGTGCGGGAACAGCCATAATGGCTCCGGTTCCATACTCCATCAATACGTAATCGGCAATCCAAACTGGGACTTCTTCCCCATTTAAGGGATTGATCACGTATTTTCCCAGGAAAAGACCCTGCTTCTCAACCTCTGGAGCGGTGCGATCGATCTTCGTCTTGGTGGAGACCATCCTTCTGAAAGCCTCGACTTCCTTCCGGTACTTGGTACCAGCCACCAGTTTGTCCACAATTGGATGCTCGGGTGCAAGGATGAAGAAGGATACTCCGAAGAGAGTGTCCGGTCTCGTGGTGAAGATGGGGATTTTTTCATCCGAATCCTTGAGGGGGAAATCGACCAGAGCACCTTCACTCCGACCGATCCAATTTGTCTGCATAATTTTGACCCTCTCCGGCCAACCGGTGAGTAGATCCAAATCCTTGAGCAGATCCTCAGCGTACTGGGTGATCTTGAAAAACCACTGCTCGAGCTCTTTACTTTCCACCAGGTTATCGCAACGCCAGCAACGTCCCCCCACAACCTGCTCATTGGCTAAAACCGTCTCGCAACCCGGACACCAATTCACGCTGGCTTTCCCCCTGTAAACCAATCTTCGCTCCATGAACTTGAGGAACAACCATTGCCCCCATTTATAGTAATCCGGCTCGCAGGTGGTGATCTCTCGATCCCAGTCGTAGCTTATTCCTTGGCGTTTCAATTGCTTGCGCATGGTGATGATGTTTTGATACGTCCATTCCTTGGGGTGGACACCATGCTGAATGGCAGCATTTTCCGCGGGAAGACCGAAGGCATCGTATCCCATGGGATGAAGGATATTATATCCCCTCATCTTGCTGTATCTGGCAACGACGTCGCCTATAACGTAATTCCTCATGTGACCCATGTGGAGCTCCCCAGAAGGATAGGGGAACATCTCCAGGACATACTTCTTCTTTTTGGTGGGATCTTCAGTGACTTTGTAAAGATTTGACTCCTCCCACCTTTTCTGCCATTTTTCCTCGATTTTTGCGAAGTCGTATCTTTCCGCCATCTTCCCTCATCCACTTGAAATGGTGTGAGTGGGTATACAATACTCTTTTACAAGTTTTAACAGCGATAGTCAAATAAGTAAAAAAACTCCCATCAAGTCGAAAAGGTTCCCTTTACTTTATATTATGCAAATAAATTAATTTTCGCCATTAATCTCACAAGCTTCGGCTAAAAACTGTTTATTACAGTTTTTACAAAACGTTTAAGTTTAGCCACAAATCAAATTTATATCACAAACAAATGTTCGTAATCAATAGTTTAAATATTTTCACTCCAATAAGAAAGGGGATCACCTAG
>JBFMAG010000127.1 GCA_040755895.1 Actinomycetota bacterium
ATTATCGAATACCGCTGAAATTCTTTTCCCTTGTTTTTACCGAATCCTTCGGCGATATTGGCACTTATAGAGGAAACTGAACGAAGAAGCTGTTGGGCGAGAATATCGGCCACTTTATTTTTGGGAAATTTATTTACATCTTCAACGGTCTCCAGAAACAACTTATGCGCCTTTTGCCACACTAGTAAATCCCTAAAGCTTTTGATCTCACTTCCCACTTCCTCACTCCTTCACTTCCTCACTCCTACTTTATTGGAGCCTATTCAGGGCTCGTTTAGCTTCTTTGAAATCTTGTCCTTCTTCTTTGGCAACTTCTATAGCTTTTTTATATGCAGCGATCGCTTCGTCCCTCAGTTCCTTTTTCTCGTAAGCAAGACCCATACCGTAATGAGCATCGGCAAAATTTGGATCGAATCTCAAACACTGCCGAAATTCGGTGATGGCGTCGTCGTAAGCACCCCTCTCTAAAAAGATTCTGCCCAAAAGGAAGTGGCTATCAGCATCGGTTCGCCTGATCCCCAAAGCCTTTCTCACATAAATGACAGCATCGTCGTACTTCTTCTGTTTAAAGAGAATTACTCCCTTGTTGTAATAAGCTTGCTCAAGCCATCTGTTCTCCTTGGCAAATCCCGCTTTTTCGTAGAGTCTAATCTCCCTATCAAACTGCTTTAGGGCTTTATCATAATCGCCCTTCCCCATATAGGCTATCCCTAAGAAAACGATTGCCCCCTGATGCTCCTCATCTATCTTCAAAGCCTCCTTGAACTGGTCAATGGCTTTATCATACAAACCTCTGGCCAAATAACTCCGTCCCAGTGCCACCCGAGCTTCTATATCCAGTGGATTTTTGCGAACCCGCTCGGCTAACTTTTCACCCGCTTCGTATACCACTGTCTTTTTAGTCATGCGATATCGAGAGGCAAAATAAAAAGCCCCGAAGACAGCTGCGGTAATGAGGATGAGCGCCACCATCACCCAGATAGCTCTATCCAGCCATCGCTCCCCAGGGATAAATAGTCTGGCAAATTTCCGTATAGGCATTGCTGGTCTCATAGGTAACTCCTTTCAAGGATTAAGCTGTAAGGATTAAGAATTAAGCCAATTCCTTAATCCTGCATCTCAAATTTGGGCGGGGATAAACCCCGCCTACTTTTCCATTCTGTCATTGCGAGAGCTAATTCATCGGAGCGTGGCAATCCCAAAAAACGAGAGTCCTCGTTTCACTCGGAATGACACTCGTGTCAGATTGCTTCCCCCCACGCCTTCGGCTCGGGGTCGCAATGACATTATGATACAAAGCGAGAGGGATTTGCTCCCTCCCACCATGAAAATGGATATCCTTTACAACTTTTATAATTCGCCTATCTACCTTGGTTTCCTCCCGTTTTCCAACCAAGATTAACAAACTTTTAACAGACCTGAAGGTCCGTTTCTACAAATTTGGGCTCATTGCTAGTCGATGATCGAAAATCGAAATGTCCTTTTATCGGGGACCGAGATGGCACTTATAGCAAAGCTCGGTTCCGCCCCATTTGGCTATGAGTTTACCGAGTCTCATCTTGCCGTGGCAAGTATAACAGAGCTCAAAGCTGAAGCATCCTGTACCCTTTGGGTATTTCCTCTCATGACATTCTGGGCACCCAAAGGGCTCAGTTTGGGTCATCTCGCAATGGGCTATGTGTACCATGAACGACTTTCGCTTATCGGGTGGTATTGGCAATCTCCTGACTTCCAAGAGCGGTACCCTGTACTCTGGATGACACTTGGTGCAGTTATCTCGAACTAGCGTGGCTTTGGCTACCGTAGTATGATGGCACTCTTGGCAAAATTCTCGTTCTCTGTGACACATTCTACAGTTCCCGATGGCATCGGGAGGAGCATCTTTATGCACACCCATCCACACGAGGGAATGAGGAATAGGGGTCCTGTGGCAATCATCGCAATATTTCTGCCTGTGACAGACCACGCATCCCTCGACACCAGCTTTCTGTTTGCCATGCTCAGTTCGCCAGACCTCTGGTTTTTCGGTGTGATCCAAGGGTTTCACACCCTTCGCACTGTGACAAGCGTTACAGAAATTGACATTGTGGCACATGAGACAGGAATCCATATCCCTTCTAGCATTATCCTTATGCGTCTTGGTGCGGAATCCAATGGTATGAGTGGTTGGGACCAAATTGAATTCCCTCGGATGGCAAACACTGCATTCCTCGGGGGCTACCAATCCCTGCTTGCTATGGCGAAGGCTGTGGCAGTTATAACATGGGTCCATGGGTGGTCGAAGGGTTACATCGGGAAGATGGGGAAATTGTGAATGGCAAACCTCACATCTAATTGCCCTTTCTAAGTGCACATCGTGATCGAAGATTAAAGCGGGATTCTTAAACGCATCCAGATCGCGATGGCAAGGAGCACATTTGGCAGAGGTTATGGGCAAACCCAGTTGAACTTCATAACCCTTACGTGTAGTCGGTTCGGGCAGGATGGTCTCGTAGGCGTAAGTTTCAGCTGGAAGGGGACGGACACCTCTTTTGGCGTGACATCCCTCACAAGAACTTGCCTGATGGCACATCATGCAACGGCGAAAGCTAGGTTCATTCTTATGGGTCGATGCCCGCCATTGGGATGTATGAAATGCGGGCACTAAATTGAACCACCCTGGATGGCAAACGCGGCAGTCCTTCTTGCCTATTAGACCCCGACGAGAATGGCGAAGACCATGGCAACTATAGCATAATTCCATGGTGGGCTTGATCGTTTTCCAAGGCTGATGTGGAAACTCAATGTGGCAGCCTTGACATTCCACAAGGAGATGATAGGCGTGTTTGAAAATTATGTTTGGATTCTTAAAGGCATCGAAATCACGATGACAGGGAGCACACTTGGATGCATAAACTGGGAAGCTGGTATCCATCAATGGAACTACGGTTGGAACCTGACTCCGGGCTGGAAAAATCACAAAAAATGCCACTAATATACTCAAGGAGGCCAAAAATACTATAAAAGCCAAAAATTTTAAGCGCTTTAGAATTATCCTCAAGATATCAAGGACCTCCCTATATTCATTAACAACCCTCGACTACCGCCGTTACAACTATTTTCTATGCCGCTTCTTTCAAGAAATACCTTTCCTCTTTTGGAAACACCCTCTCCCCAACCCTCCCCCTTGAAGGGGGAGGGCGAGGGTGGGGGGTAAAAAAGTTTATTCTCCAATGAATGCGCGCCTGGCAAGGGAGATAACGGCGTAAATTATCTTTAACACCAAGTTCTGCTCCCTTACCTCGGTATCCTTATGGATCATTCGAGCATAGCCTGCGAAGCTTTCATTTGATCCACTGTGACATATGCCACAGGTCTTAGCGATATTCTTCCCAGAGACCTTCGCTACATCCAATTCAGTTGGCTGAACATCGTGGGCACCATGGCAATCCCAACAGGTTGGAGCGTCAACTGCTCCCATCTTGTAAGCTCTTCCATGATAATAGTCATTGTAACTCTCGTAACCATCCTTATGACACCCACCGCAAGACTCCTTACATCCAGCGCGGAACTTTAATCGCTGTTCCTCCACTTTCAAACTGCGGATGTCGTGTGATCCGTGACAATCACCGCAAGTGGCTCCCTTCTTTGGATCTCCCGCCAAGGCGAGCTTCCCATGGATGCTCTCCCTATAAACTTTGTACTGCTTATCATGACACCTTATACACGCCAAGCCGGCCACTCGTTGATATTCTTCGGCTGTGGGAGCGGGATGAACTTCGTAGGTAAAATCGCGGTGGCAGCTCGTGCACAGGATATCCTTATGTGGGGATTTTTCAAACTCCGCGGGACTGACATATAAGGAGATTCTTTTGCCATCAACGATCTTTGCAAGATGTTTATCAGAGTGGCATACTAAACAACCGGAGCGACCCCTCACACCCAGAGTAAATGGTATGGGAGCTTCAGCGGCGGGTAATTTTGCCTCGGGCTCCTTTACGGTAACCACCATTCGCAGAGCTGTTTTTCGTGCTGGGGTGCAGGAGGTACAAAGTACGGTTACTAGGAGTAAAGATAAGAGAACGAAAATAAACTTATAATCGTTGCAAGAAAATTTTCCCTCCAAATTTTCACTCCTCTCTATTCAACCTCGCCATGTTCACTCTTTATCCCATGCCCCTTTATCTCATGTCCCTCCGAGTGAATCTCCGCGTGCTCATGCTCCGCGTGGGGTACATGTTCTACATGGGTTATGGGCACAATACCGAAGAAATCCAGGAAGCCGGGCAGGCCTTCTGTGATCGAGAGATAGACATGTATCAAGGTAAACATTATGAGCAACATGCACAGGCAATAATGAATGACTCTCGTCCAAGCGAGAGCCGTGGCTTCCCCTACAAAGGGCGTTGCCCAAAAGAGCAAAGGTGTGGGGAATAACATCGCAAATCCAGTATAGACCATGAGGGCTAGGGGGATGGGGAACATCATACTATATGTCATCTTTTGCATGGGATTGTACTTAGCGAGGTGGGGTTTCTCAGATTTGATGAACAAATAGTACATGAGAACGACGGGCATAGCTTTAATCTCATGCCACCTGAGGATGAATTCATTCTTGTCCACATTGAAAGCGTAAACCAAGCGAGAGATGAAATTGATGGTGACTATCACCCCGCAGGTGTAGTGGAGATATCTCATGGCATCCCGCAATCCGTAAACGAAGGGGAAACGGATATACAATCCGGAAAGTGCGAGACAGATCATTCCCACCACATGGATGCCATGCATGATTTTTGGTGTAGGGGGAATTACCTCTTCATGAGGTGGCCATTCCCATTTGACGAATCTTTTGTAAGCTCTACCCGTCAGCCAATTGCCAACAAAATGAATCACATACCAAAAGAGGAACATGATTAAGAGTAGAGCAAACCAAATTACATCCAGCCAAACATTGATCTCCGGTAAATATTTTGAAATTTTAAAACACCTCCTAATCATTTATTCCCAACTATTGATTGGGAAAGATTTGTGAATTTTTTCTCTTATATTTTAATATAACAAACCATCTCTTGTATATTATTCTTAAGCGAAATTGAAATTTGCAGCTAAATAATTCGCCATAACAGCATAAAATCCTTCAAATAAGGTTAGTCGGGCTTTTGCCCGACTATGTTACCCCAAATCTTGATGGATTCGTTGATGGGGATACTCCACACTCTTTACTTCTGGGGTCCTATGGTCTTTATATCCTCCCCCACCTTCTTAAAGTCCTTTTTGATCCCCTCTACCTCCTGAAATTCTTTCTTGACCTGTTGCTCAAGATCCTGTGATGCTTTCTGAAATTCCCTTATTGCTCTACCAATAGCCT
Source organism: Actinomycetota bacterium (assembly GCA_040755895.1). Classification (NCBI taxonomy): domain Bacteria; kingdom Bacillati; phylum Actinomycetota; species Actinomycetota bacterium. Next base: position 5,348 of record JBFMAG010000127.1, read on the forward strand.
TAGCTATATCGGGCAGCTTGCTCGGACCAAAGATGATCAAAGCAATGATCATAATGACTATAAGTTCCGGGACACCTAATCCAAACACTTTAAACCTCCTTGATTAACAGACCTCAAGGCCATGCCTGCCGGCAGGCAGGTCTGTTTCTACGTTAAGTTCGCTCTACATTTCTTTCTTTAATTCCTGGATCTCTTTTTCCACTTCCTTTAATTCTTCCTCCAATTCTCTCTTATAATCCTCAAGGGCACGCAAATATTCCTCTTTGCCCGGGAAATGTCGTGGTGCATGGAAGTAAAAACCAAAATAGGGAAATCCGAAACCAAACTCGCAGAATCTATGAAATCTACGCCTCATCGATTGTGCCTCCAAACACTTCTTCGTCACAATTATAGCTCATATCAGTGAATTGGAGAAGCTCCAAATCCTTTTATTCTCAAATCCAAGACTCTTTCATGGGATCACTTGCACCTAGTATAAACCAGGTAAATGCCTAAATCCAATATCCCTTTATTTTGTCCCAATTCCTTACGACGCAACTCAGTGCGCATCTCCCTTAAAGCACTTTGCCAACCGGCTTAAAATAGAATTACCAGCCATTTTAAGGCTGGTAATTCTGGGAAAGTAGACCTATAAGCCGGGTTCTGTCAAGGATGGTCATCTATCTAGGTCCGATGTTACCATCGGACTCAAGCGGTCTACCCGAGAGTCCAACGTGGCGGGCCACCACATCCTCTCCTATTTGACCTTGCTCCGAGTGGGGTTTGCCAAGCTCCCAAGTTACCTCGAGACTGGTGGTCTTTTACACCACCGTTTCAGCTTTCCCGGGGGACAGTCCCCAGGGTTTTCCTTTCTGTGGCACTTTCCGTCCCTCGCGAGACCTGGGTGTTACCCAGCACCCTACCCTATGGAGCCCGGACTTTCCTCCGATAACAGTGATTCAAGCGAGGAGTGATTCGAGTGATTCAAGTCCCTACTTTCTCACTTCCTCACTCCTTCACATCCTCACTACATCGGCGACCATCCAGTCTACTTTCCCATTTAAATTTAGCAGATGACCTGCCTAAAGTCAACCATAGCCTCTTTCTTTTAGCTAAGCTGTCCTCTTTTCATCTCTCTCCCTCATTTCCTCCTTATTATGTTGACCGCGTCAATTTCAATTACAGCTCGTCGAACATCGCTCATCGGTTTAGAAGAGCTTTTCTTGCCTCTGCCCAAGGATTTGTTTGCTCCATCTTCTATAGTCTTCAAGCTTCCAATCCTTTTTACCTATCCGCCTCGTGCCCCTGGCCACCTCACCTTGGGGCGGACCTCCCTCCCTTCCCATGGCTAAATCATCTATGCCACATCTCGCTTCAACACATGTAAGGCAAGCTCCTGAACAATCTGTCGCCGGTTCAAATTTTTCTCCCTTCCGAATATAAATCGGGATATCCATCCCCTCACAGTTCACAGAGGTCATAAAATCTTTATTCAAACCAATGGGTCTCCCATCCACCAATTGATACTCCATACATAAGGCAAAAGTTAGACCATGCCCATCGCATAGCTCTCTGACTTTGGAAAACAGCTTTCTCCGATAGTTTATGTCAGCATTTAAATAGCCATCGATTTCCTCCGTATATAATCCAGGATATTTCCTCCCAACCTCCGGATTGATTGCCGATAGCTCCTCCACGACTTCTTTCTTTATCTTCCACGGGATATCCATACAACTGGTGACAATATGTCTAGCACCAGCGGAAGCTGCTCGAGATACGAGTTGGATGAGGTTCTCCTCACCATCGGTGATGAGGGGAATGATGGGATCCATTCTGCACACCGTATGGACGCCGGATTGGGTCAACCTTTTCAGATTATCGAATAACTCTTCGGTAGTGGCACCTCCTGGCACCAGACGTCTTCTCAAATCGTCATCCACAGTTAATATGCTCACCTGCCCAAAGGAGTGGCTTTGTCTTCGAATCAGCTCAATGACCTCATCGCTAACCGTTCCCTTGGTGATGAATTCTATGGGGATGTTACGATCTGTGAAGACCTTTATGATCTTTTCAGAGAGGTGATACTTCTCGTTTATGGGCTGAAAGGGGTCAGTAACTGGACTGAGGTAGCCACAACTGACAACATTCAGACTATCCAATTGACGAGCAATGGCCTCGTCAAAATCCCTAAAAACGGTGACCACTCGGTGCTTACGAAAGATTTGAAAGTACCCCCAGAAGGCGTGGGCATAGCAAAAGAGACAATTGTGAGTACAGCCATTATACGGATTTATGAGCATTCTTTCAGCAGTGCACTCCCTCTTCCCAGGCCACCAACCATGTAATTCCTTCCTTGAACCCTCCACCACGATGTGAGGAACCGGCTCTTTTACGACATCAAAAGTCCGAATGGTGGGACCATACTCTACCTTTACCTTAAGAGGGACCTTTGATTTACACAATTCTTTAGCCACACTATTCTCCCTTGGAACTTAAAGCTGTCAGCTTCCAGCCATGAGCGGAGAGATGCAAGGAATTTAACCAAGCTGGTAGCTGGCTGCCGATGGCTGAAAGCAGTAATTTACCTTTTCCTAGATTTAGAAACTTCTCCAAGGATACTCTCAGCGTAAGCTGCTATGTCAGCTATGCTGACTATACCCACAACCCTTTGACCATCAACTATCGGTAAACGCCTCACCTCATATTTGGTCATGAGCTTAGCCGCATCTAAAATGTCGGTTTGGGGGATGGCAGTCACAATTTCCCTCGTCATGCAATCCCTTACCTTACAACCCTGGGGGTCTATACCCTCTCCGACCACTCTCGTTGCGATATCGCGATCCGTGAGCATTCCCACAAGCTTTTCATCTTCAAGGACTATAAGACATCCCACATTTTCTTCTCCCATCCTTTTAGCGGCTTCAATCACCGATGAATCGGGACCGATGGATACCACCCTCCTGGTCATCATATCCTTAAGCCACATTTATACCTCCCCTTCGCTCTCGTTTTTCGACGCTCGACGCTCATCTTTCCTTGCACTTATCTTATATAGTATCGAGGTATTAGTATCGAGGGACGAGTGCCGAGGGTCGAATTTATTTCCAGATATCGAATCCCGCTTTCTCCAATCTTATAACGGAAGTATCATAGGGATCGCAGGTTTCCTCCTCCACATAATCCCAATAGTCCACATCCCTCAAGTTTTTAAACATCTCCCTACGCTCTGAGGTGGGCATAAGTCTTGGATCGCTCATACTAGCTATATGGAAACTCACGCCGCTCTCCTTAAGATTTTTAATGGCTTGAAAGGGAAGCTTGTAAAAATCGCCAATAGCTCCGGTCCTTCTCTGAAATCCTTCCGCCGTTCCCGCTTTAAGGGATATCCTCACATAGATATTGGGATATTTCTTCAAAGCCTTTACATAATCCGAATCATGACCCAGAAGTATCCCGTTACTTTCAAGGATAAACAGAAAATCAACGGAAGTCACTAAATCCAAAACTTTAAGCAGATGTGCTCGACACAGGGTGGGCTCTCCCCCGGAAATCCTTAAGCTTTTGACCTTGCTCTTTTTGGCATTTGAGACCAGGTTTTTGAAAACTTCCTCTGGAGTATAAAACTCGCCATATTCTTCAGGAAAATCCCTGGAGAAGCTGACCCAACAAAAAACGCACCTCAAGCAGCACCCCACGGTGTAAGCCGTGGATATCCCCCGGTATACCCCTGTGCAATAAAAAGCGGTATATTTACGAGAGGAATTGTGGCCTACAACTTCCTCAGTCCTCTTGGCAAGCTCCAGGGGGTCAAAGGGCTTAAATCCTTTAGTTACATATCGCGGGTATTCTTCCATCCCACCGCTCCTATAAAATTTCGAATTTACGGTTCATCCCGGTCACTTATCACCATACTTATCACCGCGTAGATGATAAGTATGGTTTATCTTTTAGAGGTGCAATATTTTTTCATGGGACATTCCTCATGTTTCTTCTTACGGCAATAATCCTTGCCCAACCTCACCAGAGCCGCTTCGAAATCCGAGAATTTGAACTTAGAAGGCTCTGCTTTCCTCCAAATACCCTTGAGATCATCAAGAATTCTTGCCCTCTCAGCTTCACCCTCGCCAACAAGCTTGGTAAAGCCGAGATTTCTTGCAGCCAATATCGCTAAATCTTGCGATAGGGGGTCGGCTTTCTTCCAAATCTCTCTCAATTCGCGCAAGAAGATATTGATGGTCACGGGTCCAATGCCTTTAAACTCCCCAAGTTTTGCTTCAAGATTTCGAGGGTCTTTTGCCGTTTCATGAAGTGCATTTAAATCACCTTGATATTTTTCATTGAGCATCCTTGCCATATCCAGAAGTTTTGTAGCTGTCTTAAAATCGTAGCGGGCGTATCCTCCGTCATCCAAAATTTGCACCAGCCCATCCCAACCCGTTTTCAAAATGGCATCCGGCGTTAAAACCTTCCTCCTTTCAAACTCCCGATAGGTGTTAAAGGCAATTCCTTCCCCAATTCGCGTCCCAAAAAGTATGGACGCCAGAAACCATTTAAAAATCTCCCCCGCATCCTTGCTCTCCAGATTTATCCCAAATATGCTGGAAAACCTCCCACCCACTTCTCTTATGAGCTTCTCAATAACATTCCTCATCTGGGTCAGACCTCCCCCACGTAGTAGCAAAGGGGGGCACGGAGTCCCGCCCCTACATATATATCATGTAGCGCGGCGGTCCCGACTACCGACTTACATATTCTCCTACGATTGGGATGTACCGACCACAATTGAAACATCTTTTATTCGCAGTGATCTTGTACTCCACAATCGTGTAAGCGAGTCTCCTTATAAGTAACTTTCCACAATCGGGGCAATAAGTGTCCTCGTATCTGTGATCCGAAACGTTGCCCAAATAAGGAAAAAGCACACCAGCTTCTGCAGCCATCTCATAGGCCGCTTCTAAAACTTTTATACTGGTGGATGGATTATCAAATTTATAGGCTGGATAATACCGGGTAAAGTGGAGGGGCGTCTCTCTTCCCGCCTCCCGTAAATGTCTCTCTATAACCCACTTCAGACATTCCTGCGAATCGTTTACCCCCGTGATCACCAAATTCACCACTTCCACATGGAGCCCCATTTTCTTGGCTTCCCTCACATTTCTCCAAACGACTTCGACGTCAAGATTTCCACAGTATTCACGGTAAACTCCGGCATCCCCTTTGAGATCGATTTTTATCGCATCCATGCCTGATTCAAACAGCATACGTATAGCTTCCAAACTCAAGTAGCCATTGGAAACGTAACAGTTGTATAGACCTCTCTCCCTGGAAATTTTGAACACGTCACAGGAGTATTCAAAGAGCAAAGTGGGTTCGTTGAAACTGACACATATTCCTTTATCTCCCTCATTCAAAGCCATTTCCACCATGCTTTCAGGAGAAATGTAGTGAGCCGAAGCTAATCGGGGTTTCCCTCTCGACAGGGAGAAGTTTTGACACCATGGACAGCGGAAATTGCAAGACCACGTGGAAAAGGTGAAAGCAGTCGACCCGGGCCAGTAATGAAAAAAGGGCTTGATCTCTATCGGTCTACTCTCTGCCCCACTTATATCCCCATAGACTAAGGTATAAAGAGTCCCATCCAGATTCATTCTCGTCTTGCAGAAACCCTTCCCGCGAGTAGCGATCAAACACCTTCTTTCACATAAATGGCATCTAACTTTTTGAGCGGGTAGCTTTTCGTAAAGTCTCGCTTCATGCACCGTGGGATATTGAAGCAACTCATCCCCATTCTTCACCCCCCTCACTTCCCTCTAAACATCAGCAGGTGGTATGGATTAGAGCGTTTACCCTCTTGGTTTTAGAAAGTCTATTAAACTCCTCAATTGCCTCCGGGGTCTCGAGTGCAATTAGTTCTATCCCCGCCTTTTCAACTCTCTCCCGCACCTTATTGCTCACCCTTAAAAGACCGGATTGACCCGTCCCAATGATTATCGCCTGAGGATTGCCTCGCAGCAACTTTTCCACTTCCCAATCGCCTATGGCATGGCTTGTGCCCAAAACATTCCGAAGTAAATTTCTATCCCTCGGTGCCACCCTCCCTCCGGCTATTAGAACATCGCCATAGCTTATCCCGCTGATTACAACCTCTCCAAAGCTAGTGGAATCGAATTTTATCAACCCAAAGCCCCCCTTTCTAAAACTATTTTAATCCATCCTTTTGAAAGAAAAAACTCTTCAAATTTTCTTGACATCATCTTCAATTTTGAGATAGGATGGATTCGGTCCCAAGAAGTCCTATAGAGGCTGAAGAGCAATTCCATTAGGACTCCAGGGCAAGCTAGTCGAGAGACTATCAGGGGATGCTGGGAGGACGAATGGAAAGTTTGTGAGTAAGTCGCTTAGAGATTTCTTGGGACCAACTTTTAACCCCCCATGGTTAATAGAGGCAGGGTCTCGAAAACCCACTGGGGGGTGAAGGAAAAATATTAGGCGAGCCTCGTTCGCCTTAAATTTGAATATCATGGGTATTGTCAGATATCTAAAGAATTTCATTAAAAGTGAAGATCCCATCATTTGGAAAAGCTTGATCATAGCCTTGGCTATAACTCTTGCTTTTTATATCTTCGTACTTGTAGTCACAAAATGACTTGGTTCAACATTTTATAGCGGGGCTCGACCCCGCTATAAACTTTGTTCATGATTCAATCTTCGTCCCTCGCTCTTGTCCTTGACCCATGACTTTCTTTATAACTGATGCAAGCATCCTCTGATTCCCAGACACTCACCTTTTTCAAGTTTATTCCGTCGGGAAATGTTGCTTTAAGTTGCTCAAAAAGATATCGAGCCAAATTTTCTCCGGTGGGGGAGAGCTCATCAAAGGGGTGTACTTCGTTCAAATACTTGTGGTCAAATTTTGAAAGGACTTCATCCACCTGAGATTTGAGTTCCCTAAAATCGTAAAGTAATTCTATATCGTTTAGTTCCTCGCCCTCAATTACAACTTCCACACGCCAGGTATGTCCATGAAGACCTGCACAATCGCCTGGATAACCTCGCAGGCTATGTGCCGCATCGAAATGTGCTTTGATTAAAAGCTCATACATTTAAATCACCTTAAATATCCGTCAATTGCTTTGTTTGCAAGCTTATCCGCCCCTGCATTTTCCCTCCTGGGCACATGATAAACTTCAACCCTTTTGTACGCTCTTAAAAGGCATTTTACCTCGTCAAAGAGGGATTTTAAGGTCGGATTTTTCACTTTGTAAGTTCCCTCAAGTTGCCGCACCAAAAGTTCGCTATCGGAATGGATCTGTATGGACTCCACCCGCCCGTACGGGCGGGCAAGCTCTAAAGCGCGGAGGAGCGCTGAATACTCTGCAATATTATTGGTGGTTTCTCCAATATACTCACTCAGCTCGCAGAGCTTTAAGCCTCGTTCGTCGAAGATGATCCCTCCAATTCCAGCGGGACCAGGGTTGCCACGTGCAGCCCCATCGACGTGCAAAATCAACCCTTCGACCTTCGACCCTCGGCACTCGCCCCTCGTCCTTCGACCTTCGACCCTCATCTTACCAATATCCTTCTGCAGTAGGGACACAGCCATAATTCATCCGAACGCAACATTTTATCCACCTCTTCGGCGGGGAGTTCAACATAACACCCTTGGCAAATTCCCTCTTCTATACTCACTACGGCGAGACCATGTTTTTCTCCTCGTATTTCATCATATAGAGCAAGGAGATTTTGAGGGATTTGGAGAACGATTTTCTTCCTCTGCGAATCGAGCTCCTCCAGCTCTCCTTTGATTTCATCCACGACTTTGTGGTAGGCTTCCTCCGCTTCCTTGGTGGTTTGTTCCAAACTCGCGACCCTTTGGGAGAGCTCATCGACTTCTGAGGCAAGAGCCTTCACCACGTCCAACTGTTCCAATAATTCCGTTTCCATCTCATCCTTCCGCCTTTGAAGCACATTCACTTCCCGCTGAATGCTCGCAAGTTCCTTGGGACTCTTTACCACACCACTGTACAGCTTCTTTTCTTCTCCTTCTATCTTTAGAGATAATAATTCCAGCTCCCCTTCTAGTTTCTTCTGTATCCTCTCCTCATCCATCAGCAGCTTTTGCTTCTCGGAAAGGATATTTTTCACCACCTGTAAATCCCTCTTTAAAGCGTTATATTTCTCCCTCTCGGGAAGATTCACTTCCTTCTCCCGTAACTCATCCGTACGGGAATCGATCCTTTGGAGTTCGGCTAAAAATTCAAATTCTTTCATACCACAATCCCTGCCTGTCGGCAGACACGGCCTGCTAATCAGCAGAAAGACTTCAAAAATTGATCGACTTTAATATTAACACAAAGGGTATCTGGTCAAAAGAAAAGGGTGGTTCATCTCCACCCTTAGCGGGGAACAAACCCAAAATTTTTGCGGGAGATGAACTCCCGCGCTACAGTAAATTTAAATGATGGGGTCTTTTTAGAGGATCATTTCGCCCGGATACCGATCGCTGATTTCCAGTCTTTGACGTAAGCGCAAAGAGCGCATACTGTTCTTCGCGTATTTGAATGCCTCCTCTATAGAGACCACTCCATCCCCATTGGCATCGGCTTTGCCTTGAAGCATTGCGGCATCGATCATAAAATAAGTGAAGTAACCATTTTGAAGCGGGTTGCTCTCGTAACTCAGCTGCGTTTCTCCGCAGGCTTGGGTGTCGATCCTGTTGAGACCGGTGATACCGACATCATCCATACCACCCGCATAGCACGAATCAAACCCCACCCAGACCTTTGAGGATTCGAGCGTTTTGAACTTTAAAGCTAACTCTCCATCGTATATACGGCTCAACTCCCAGGGCACAATCGATTCGTCGATGAGTTCGCGGTCGGTATCCCCTCTCAGAGCCCTGGAACCATGTCCACTATAGTAGAAAACCACCGTTGAATTCGGACCTTCATTGGCGATGAGCCAATCGATGGAAGCTTGGATATTAGCCGTGGTCGCCATCGAATCTAAAAGCAATACTACCTGATCAGGAGGAAAACCATAAATGGTCGTCAAAGCATTATAAACATCCAGTGCATCGTCATCGCAATACTTAAGATCGCTTTGCGTACCAAAGTAGTCTGAAATTCCTATGATTACTGCCCATTTGTCTGCGGTAACTGGATTTGTTGATTTTAAATTGAGTGTATTTGAGGGGAGATCTATGGTCGGCTTGACAATTGGCTTCCTTAAGGGTAAGCGAGCGGGGCTGACTCCACCCTTAATGTTGGAATTATGACCTGCCTGTCCCCCGCCTGCCTGACGGCAGACACGGTCTAAACTTCGGAATGTGGGAATGGTTATAACAAGGAGGGCGACCATTAGGAAGACGAGGAGGACAGCCACCAATACACCTTTTAGCCTCATCTTGCATCCTTACCTTTCTCTTTATTCCAAAATTATATTCAACCCAAAGGGCAAAAATCCTCTTTAATGGTCTAATGGTCGGTCAATTTTAAATAATTTGCTTTTTTACAAAAATAGCTGTTTTGGTAAGACTATTGTATATATAAATGATATAGGTGAGTCATAAATAAAACAGCCCAAAGCTGTACCTTTACTTATCACCGCGTAGGTGAAGTTTCTACAATTTTGGGAAATTTAAACGTCTACTGCGGATTTTTGGAGCTTTTAGAAGGAAACCATTAAATTACCACTCGTAAAACCTCTTCAATTGATGTTATCCCCTGTTTGACCTTTTTGAATCCGTCTTCCCTTAATGTTTCCATCCCTTGTGAGATGGCTATCTTTTCAATCTCTTCAGAAGATTTTCTCTCCAAACAAGCATTCTGTATTTCATCACTCACCAACATCAGCTCATAAATGCCTATTCTGCCTTTATAACCAGTATTATGACATTTGCGGCATCCCTTTGCCCTGTAGAGAGTGACATCTTCAAACTCGCGGTCGACGAAATTTTCCCTTAGGAACTTTTCGGTGGGTTTATATTCCTCTTTACAATCTACACAGAGCTTTCTGGCCAGCCTCTGAGCAAGAACACAGTCAATCGCTGAAGAAACCAGGAAGGATTCCACACCCATCTCCACAAGCCGAGAAAGGGCACTGGGAGCATCATTTGTGTGGAGGGTGGATAGCACTAAGTGACCAGTTAAAGCAGCTTCTACAGCTATCTGAGCGGTTTCTAAATCCCTTATTTCGCCTATCATTATGATATCTGGATCGCATCGGACTATGGACCTAAGTCCATTGGCAAAAGTGAGTCCAACTTTGGGATTGACTTGAATTTGGAGTATTCCCGGGAGTCTATACTCCACCGGATCTTCCACGGTAATTATCTTCTTCTCCGGAGAGTTGATGACATTGAGCGTGGCATAAAGTGTGGTCGATTTGCCAGAACCCGTGGGACCAGTGACCAAAATGGCACCATATGGTTTGGTGTAACAAGACTTAAATTTCTCGAGCATCTCCGGTTGAAATCCCAACTCTCCAAGACTCAATAAAGCTCTACTTTTGTCGAGAATTCTGAGGGTTATGTTCTCCCCATAAACTGTGGGAAGCGTGGCAACCCGAAGGTCGATTTCCCTCTCCGAGAACGTTAAGCCGCATCTACCATCCTGTGGCACCCTGTGCTCGGTGATATCCAATTCGCTCATTATTTTAAAGCGCGATGTGAGACCCGCTTGAACCTTCCTGGGTAGGCTCATTACATCGTGTAAAACTCCATCGACCCTGAAACGCACCTTGAATTCTTTCTCCTGCGGTTCTAGGTGAATGTCACTCGCTCCCTGATTCACAGCTTGAGCTATGATCTGATTCGCCAATTTCACAATCGGTGCCTCCTCCCCCACAACTTTGAGTTCCTCCCCCTTAGCCTCCCTTACCTCCTCTACCTTTATGGACTCAACCATCTGCTCAACTGAAACACGGAAATGCTGATTAATGGCGTTTACTATTTCGGACTCAGTACATACAACGGGTTTGATCTCATAGCCGGTGATGACTCGAATATCATCTATGGCGTGAATATCGAGAGGATTCGCCATAGCGAGAACCAGCTTCCCCTTTTCAAATCCTATGGGAATGGCAAGGTGGCGGCGGGCGATTCTTTCGGGGATCAAGGTAACCGCCATAGAATCGATTTCAAGTTCGCTCAAGCTCACGACGGGGAGATTCTTTTGCTGGGCGAGGGCTTTCGCCAATTGCCCCTCGGTTATAAGTCCGTTGTCAACCAAAATTTTTCCCAGAGGTTTCCCACTCTCCTTCTGAGATTGGAGAGCTTGATTGAGTTGCTCCTCCGTGATGAGATTAGCGCGAATGAGAATTTCACCGATTTTCTCATGCGACCAAACCATTTTCATCCCCATACAGCTTATCGTCAAAAGCTGAATGAGGCTTTACTTTCCGATTTTAAAATGGGAGATATTTATAGAAGATGAGAGGGGGTCACTAAGCACCAAGGGGCGCAGAAGGGTAAATTACCCAGAGATTACCTCATAAGCTCTCTCGTAATCGTCGACCATCCTCTCTACAGAAAAATTACTCTCAACGTGCTTTCTACAAGCCATTGCAATGGCTGCTCTGCGATCATCCGGAAGTGAATCCACCATCTTAACGGTCGAGATCATCTCATCCACAGTATCAACTATCCACCCGGTTGCTTCGTTTTTTACAATCTCCGGTACCGAACCTCTTTTAAATGCTATAACGGGGGTACCCGTGGCCATGGCTTCGATCATCACCAATCCAAAAGGCTCGGACCATTGCAAGGGAAAAATAAATGCCCTTGCTTCACTATAAAGTTTGACCTTTTCTTGGAACTCAAGCTCTGGGACTTCGATGATTTGTTCACCATCAACAAATGGTTTAATCTTGGTCTGGTAATACTCCCTATCACAAGGGTCCACCTTCCCCGAGATGATGAGCTTAATACCCGCCCGCTTTGCAATCTCAATGGCTAAGTGAGCCCCTTTTTCGGGACTAAACCTGGAGATAAAGATGAAGTAATCCTCCTTTTTGGGATTAAACTCAAATTTTTCTACATCGATGGCATTATAAGCAGTGCAAACATAATTCAACTCCGGACAACCTATTCGTTGGCTATCGCTTACGGAGTTATAGAACTTATCTTTATTAAACAAGAATAGTTTTTTAGCAGAATCGGGGAAAATACCATGCAATGTGTGTAAGGTAGGGGTGGGGAGAAAAGAGCTTAAAACTATTCCCAGAATACCGATATGACTGTGGATGACGTCAAACCTTGGAGTCTCAAATTTACAAATCTGGAAAGCATATTGCGCGTGGAGAAGACCGGGGATTGGACTACCCACAAGTTCTCGGGGAGGTTTATCGTAGATACTTCTTAAGTTTGCCTTTGTGATGGAATTTCCCGTGGCAAATAGCGTTACATCGTGACCTCTTCTCACCAATTCCTCGGTAAGAAGGGAGACTATTAACTCAATTCCACCATATTTCTCCGGAGGACATCTTCCCCAAACGGGTGCAACCTGTGCTATTCTCATTGCTACTAACCTTCCTTTATCCGTTACCGCTGCTAATATATCCTCTGGGCTTTCCTCTCAATGACTTTTTCGCCCTTGCATCAACAAGTCCTTCTAATTGTTATTTAATTTCGTGTTATTTAATTTTGGACAGCTCTCCGGTCTTAATCTTCTCCACCAATTCATTCCATTCTTCTTTCCTTAAAATGCACAGGCTTCCTTTTTCTCCTATCTCCACTCGATTTTCTTTGATCTTTACCACAGGGCAACATTTCTGGCTCACATGGACTAACTATCATTGCTTTTCCACCTCCTTCCTTTATTTTAGTTCATATATTACTTGAACTGGGAGAATATATCAAGGAGTTGAGTTGCAACTTCATTACTCTTCTTTCAAGACGTTTTTAATATCCTCTTCTGGTTTACTTATTCCTTCCTTTTCTTAACTTGTTGTAAAGTTCTTCCCAAATTCTTTGGCGTATTTGCACCATTGCACACAAGACTTGGATCATTGTAAATTGTAAATCCACAATTACTGCATCTTACCTGCATCTCATTGGAGAAAATTTCCACTTCTTCACCACATTCAGGGCACTTCTTTATTTTAATCGTAGGTGTCCGATATTCTTCAAGCTTCAAAAGAAGAAAAGAGAGCCTATCTCCACAAAGAGGAGGTAGATGAGTTAGAGAAGGCAAAAGAAGAAAAACCGAGATGGTTCTTTCCAACTGTGATGATAGTATCACTTATAGTTATTACCATAGGAGCAGAGCTTTTGGGTAGAGGATCAAGGGGGATAATTCAGGGTTTCGGTATTTCGGATACCTTATTTGGGATGATATTCGTTGCTGCTGTAAGTTTTGAAGAGATTGCAAGAGAAGTTATCTGTGGGCGATGCAGGATTTGAACCTGCGACCTCTGCCGTGTGAAGGCAGCGCTCTCCCCCTGAGCCAATCGCCCTCTCAAATTAATGATGTTCGGGTTCATGACCTTCCGTGTGACTATGCTCCGTCTCTTCGTATCCCGTGCGTCCGTGCCCCATCCCCTTTATCTTCTCCATATAAAAGCCATAGGCACCAGCGAGGATTAACCCCATAAGTAGCACGAATCCAAAGAACATAAATACTTTCATCGAATGCTCTCCTTCAACTAAACTAATTTAGTTTTTAGTGACACCATGAGAATTCTTCAAACGATCGTCCATCGACAATCGACCAATCTTAGTGGGCCCAGTAGGATTCGAACCTACGACCCGCGGATTATGAGTCCGCTGCTCTGCCAACTGAGCTATGGGCCCTCAACCAACATTTCCACCATAGCTAAAACTTATGACACCCCCGATATGAATCGGGGTGCTCTGCCAACTGAGCTATGGGCCCTGATATAAACTTAATTTGCAATTATGATTATATCCTAACATGGACATTTTTCAAGGTACAGGGTCTTTAAGAAGAGCTCTTGATCCTAGAAATCCACTCCTCGGGGTAGTAAATCTCTCTCCAGGTGGGCAGATTATCCCTATCATCCCAGATCCGATTGAGGAACTCGACCCCCTCGCTTTCGACGACATAAGAAACAAATCTCTCACCCAGGATATATTGTTTTAGCTTAATATCAAGTCCAATTAACTTCTCGAGGATCAATTGAAATAAGCTCTTTCTCCTCCTTCTCTCCCTAAACACCGCGAGGAGTTCATCATAATCCGGCAATTGCTTTCCAACTTTTACCATTACATGCTCACTATATCCCTCGATGAGGCACATTAAAGCTTGAATCCTGCCAGCGAGCTCCCGGTGCTCTGGGCCTAAAAGATGCTTCCACCAAAATTGTGACCAGGAAAGTGGTCTTGAGCCTCGCAATATCTCAAGCTCAAGTTGTGAAACAGCTCTATTTGCCAGTGCGAGGTACTCTTTCAAAAGCGAGTTCAGGTAATCTCGAAGCCAGGGGTGGACATGGAACTGAAAGCTGTGGGTGGATTCATGAAGAGCAATCCAGAGTCTAAGGTTAAAGGGATCGAGATTCAACTCTCGCTCTAAATTCACGATATTGGGCTCCACGAAATAAAGGAATCGTTCAGGAAAAACGCTTTCCGTTGTGGGAAGACCAAAATCATACTGAGCCAAAACCTTGGTGGACAAATGTCCCATCATCAATCCGATCTCAGTGGTGATGGATATCTGACCCACCTTTCTTAATACTTTCCCCCCGGGATAAACCGTGGATAAGTAGGTCTGTAAAGCTTCCCAGTAACTCTTCGCCAATGGCTTAAGGAGAGATCTAATATTTTCCATGTTCATAACAATCCACTCGGTCCTATCAAATACGCAAACCAGATCGGTGGATGTCCATGGGTTTCCCAGATAATCTGCAATCTTGGGTCGAACTGTTTCCAGCATCTTACAATAAGCATCTACTAAGCTTTCACGATCGAAAAGAGTTTCAGTTCCCCTATCCGAGAAGTCGAAAGCAATTCCTGCGGCAACCTCCCAATTTATGAGAGATTTTGAGGGGGAGAATAGCTGGATTCCCAACTTTTCTAAAAGTTTGTACGTCTTCTCAAAAGCATTCTCCCATCGCATATGTTCCACCAAAGCGATGATAACATGAAAAATATCCATCGCCCACTGCTACACCCAATAGGCAACCTTTAAATCTGTCCAATAGATCAACCACGCTCTCTCACCTCTTACTTCAAAAGAGCCCCACTTTAAAAACCAAAGCTCTTCCATTTCATTCTAATATTCTTAAGAATTTTAGAGCATTCGATGGATTTTCTATTCGGTCAAGGTGGCAATACCTCGTATGGGTTAGGCCACCGCAACCGAAAATAGACCCATGAGGTGATACAAGACTACAAGGAGGAGGATAGTTAGAGGGATTAGAATTGCCCGCGGTGAAAGCCTCCAAAGTAAATATGCGAGTATGGGAACTATGAGAAACTTATATCCCCAAAATAGATGAGGGAATAACCCATGCAATGGATTCGCCTCCACGGCGAGACCAAAGTGTAATTCTAAAATCGTCAATAATCCATCCAAAAAATTGAAATAGATGAGGGAAAAGAGCATCTTTTCCTTCCTTTCTTCACTTCTTATTGAATTATTTCTTCCACAGGAGCATATTATCCTCCCAAAATTTAAAACTAATGATTAATTTTGGGAGGCGTCAAGATCGTTCAATAAAACATTGAAGGTCAGACTCGTTTGATCATGTAAGTTCCATGAGGGTCATAGCCGAGTCGCCGATAGTATTCCCGGACACCGACGCCGGAGATCACCACCATTTTTCTTATTCCAAATTCCTTTAGGGCGATGTCTTCCGCTGTTCTTATTAGTTTCATGCCCAAGCCTCGGTGCTGTGCGGCTTCTCTTCTTTCCCCCAAGGGAACGAGCTCACCATAGGTGTGCACTTCCCTGATGATGGCCGCCCCCTCAAGTTCAGGGATGATGTGCTTCTCGCCACTGAAGTGATGAGAGGGAATTCGTAGACGCAAGAAGGAAAGGATGTGCTCACGCTGGGGATCTTCAAAACTTAAGAAAATTTCCTGACCCCTCGAAGCATGATAATCCTGGCGAAAGAGGATCGCATTTCCGAGCCCTGTGAAGTCAACCTCATCCCTCACCTCTCTACACCGAATGCATCGACAACGCCAACCTCTCTTTCGCATTTCCTTTGCCACAAGCTGACGTAAATTCACTTTCTTTACCCCAGCCTCAATCCTCGGTGAGGGGATATCCCTGAAAAGACGGGAGACGCGGACATAGGGAGGCAAGGATTTCTTCATCTCAGCCAAGAGGGAGATGAGTTTTTTCTCATCATAAGGCTTGTATCTTCCCTCTCGCCACCAATCATAAAGTTCAGCTTCCCTGACCACGACGCAGGGATATATCTTGAGCTGATCCGGTCGGAAATCCGGGTTTTCGAAAAGAATCTTGAACATCTGCCCATCGCGACTGAGATCAGAACCAGGAAGATTAGGCATGATATGGTAACCCACTTTGAATCCGGCATCTTTTAGAAGGCGAGTCGCGTTTATGGTTTCTTGTGTGAGATGACCTCTTTGGATCAATTTCAAAACATCATCGTAGATGCTCTGTACTCCGATTTCGACTCTCGTCGCTCCCAATCTCCTCATCCAAATGACCTCTCCATCATTTATGTAATCCGGACGGGTCTCCAAAGTTAAACCCACGCATCGATGCGACACTCTTTCATTGATCCTTAAAGCCTCGTCGAGATCCTCCGTGTCACATTCGTTCAGTGCATCAAAGCTGCCTTTGATGAAATCGACCTGATAATGGCGATCTAGAGCGGAGAAGGTCCCTCCCATGACGATGAGTTCGATTTTATCCGTGGGGTGTCCAGTCAATTCAAGTGCCCTTAATCGCACCTCGACCTGCCTCCTAGGATCAAAATCATTCAAGACCGCCCTCATTACTGCAGGTTCATTGGCAAGATAGCTTTTGGGGATATCCTTCTCGGATGGGCAATAAATGCACAGACCGGGGCACTCGAAGGGTTTTGTGAGGATGGCCACCACAGCGACTCCGGATAGAGTTCTGATCCTGTTCAGGCGGAGAACTTTCTCAAGGGATTCATTCCTCTCGATTTTTCCCTCGGCAACCATCCTTC
>JBFMAG010000128.1 GCA_040755895.1 Actinomycetota bacterium
GAGGGAGAATGTAGTTGGAGGTACCCCCTACGAAGATTTAGTTGAAGCCGCCCATCCCTATTTAAAGCATAGGGTGGGTGGGGAAGGTTTGCCCACCGTTGGGCATACGGCGCTCTTGGCCGAACATGGTTTTGATGGTGTGATCCACATGATGCCCTTCACCTGTATGCCAGAGACCGTAGCAAAACAGATTTTGCCCGTGGTTTCTCGTGAACAGAACATACCAATCTTATCCCTGGTTATCGATGAACATACGGGCAAGGCTGGAATACAAACCCGGCTTGAAGCCTTCATCGACCTCATGAGAAACAGAAGAGAACTCATAAAAAGGAGGTGATTTTATTTTTACATTTTCCTCGGATTCACCTGGACTAGGGAACGTTGAGCCTTACCCTGGCTCAAAAATGGCCTCAAAGAGGAGGTAATTTTAAATGAGGGGTTATCTAGGAGTCGATGTGGGATCGGTGAGCACAAATCTCGTTGTAATCGACTTTCGAGATGAAGTTCTGGCTTACGAATATCTCAGGACTCGAGGCAATCCCATAAAAGCTGTGCAAGAAGGTTTAAGAAGCTTGTGGGGTAAATTGCCGCTGGATATAGAAATTTGCGGTGTGGGAACCACGGGATCTGCTCGCTATCTCTCTGGAGTCATCGTGGGAGCGGATATCGTAAAGAATGAAATCACAGCTCATGCCGTGGCAGCCATTCATGTCATTCCAGAGGTAAGGACGGTCTTGGAGATCGGTGGGCAGGATTCCAAACTGATAATCATCCGGGAGGGAGTCGTGGTCGATTTTGCCATGAATACCGTCTGTGCCGCGGGTACCGGTTCCTTCCTTGATCACCAGGCCACTCGTCTTGGCATTCCCATCGAGGAATTTGGCACATACGCTCTTAAGGCTTCTTCTTCCGCTCAAATCGCGGGCAGGTGCACCGTGTTCGCTGAATCGGATATGATCCATAAGCAACAAATGGGATATCCCGTAGAGGACATAATCTATGGACTTTGTGAAGCTTTGGTGCGGAATTATTTAAATAATCTAGCTAAAGGGAAAGAGCTTCTACCTCCCATAGTTTTTCAAGGTGGAGTAGCCGCAAATGAGGGCATGAAAAAGGCATTTGAGGGGGCTTTGGGCGTGGAAGTGGTGGTCCCCAGGTATTACCACGTGATGGGAGCCATAGGCGCAGCACTTTTAGCCAAGGAAAAGGTAATCACCGATAATACTCGCAGCAATTTTAAGGGTTTTGAGGCCTCCGAAATCGAATATACCACTTCGAGCTTTTACTGCGGAGGATGCCCCAACAACTGCGAAATTGTGAGAATACAGGTTTCGGGAAAGACCCTGGCTCGCTGGGGCGGAAGATGTGGTAAGTGGGAAATGGAGCAAACCGAAGTGGAACAAGCAATGCCACCCGAACCGGAGGTTCAAATGCCCACCATATCTCAGTAGGCAAGATCAACAACTCGATCGATAAATTATCTCCTTCATTCAATCTCACCCTGAGCTCGGAAGCCCGGAGCCTTCAAGCTTCTGAACGCACAGTCGAATTTAAATACCATTCCCAGAAAAAATTTGACTTCAAATTCTTAAGTTGTGAAAATAAGCAAAAATACAGTGAGGGAGTTTTTTATGTTCGAGATTCTTGAGAAAAAGGTACTCTCACCGGAGGTCAGCTTGATCCGCGTCTCTGCTCCGGATATTGCTAGAAGAGTTAAAGCTGGTCAATTCGTCATCATAAGGATCGATGAGCGCGGTGAGAGGATCCCCCTAACCGTTGCCGATTTCGATAGAGAGGAGGGGACTCTGACCATCATCTTCCAGGAAGTTGGTAAAACGACGAAGCATTTGGCGACTCTATCCGAAGGCACCTTCCTCGCCGATGTCGTGGGACCCCTAGGGCATCCCACGAAGATAGGAAATTATGGCTATGTCATCTGCGTGGCAGGGGGTGTCGGTGCTGCTCCCATTTATCCCATTGTCCGAGCCTTTAAAAATGCTGGAAATTATGTGATCACCATCTTGGGGGCAAGGAGTGCCAATCTCCTCGTATGGGAGGATGAACTGAAAATGGTGAGCGATGAGCTTTATATCACCACGGATGACGGAAGTAAGGGCCGTCACGGGCTGGTCACCGATGCTTTGAGGGATCTCCTCCAAGAAAAGAAGGCGGATTTAGTCATGGCCGTCGGTCCAGCCATCATGATGAAATTCGTTTGCAGGATCACTCTGGATTTTGGGGTGAAAACTATGGTCAGTCTCAATCCAATTATGGTCGATGGGACGGGAATGTGCGGAGCCTGCCGCGTCTCCGTGGGAGGGGAAACGAAGTTTTGTTGTGTCGATGGACCAGATTTCGATGGTCATCGGGTCGATTTTGATCTGCTCATGGCTCGGCAGCGAATGTATCTTGAGGAAGAAAAATTAGCCCTTGAGCACTACCAAACAAAAAGAAAGGACGAAGGGCGGAGGCTAAAGAGCAAGGGTTAAAATGAAAGATAGTATTAGATGTCTGATAATAAGGTGACGAGAGTTGGGAAGTAATCGGGGACTGGAGAAATCAAAGAAAGTTATGATGTTGCAAAGGGTAAAGATGGCCGAACAGGATCCGAGGGTGCGCATCACGAACTTCGATGAGGTTGCCTTGGGGTATACCCCTGAGCAAGCCGTCCAGGAGGCGAAGCGCTGTCTTCAATGCAAGAAATTTCCTTGCATTCAGGGTTGTCCCGTGGAGGTAGACATACCGGCTTTTGTTCGGCTCATAGCAGATGGGGATTTCATCGGAGCCATTCGGAAAATAAAGGAGAAGAACTGTCTTCCCGCCATCTGTGGTCGGGTCTGTCCCCAGGAAGACCAATGCGAAAAGTTTTGCACCTTGGGAAGGAAGAATGATCCTTTAGCCATCGGACGACTCGAAAGATTCGCCGCCGACTATGAGCGAGCCCAGGGGATGGTGGAAATCCCTCCTGGACCCAAGTTTACTGGAAAGAGGGTCGCGGTCATCGGTTCCGGACCCGCTGGACTCACCGTTGCTGGAGATCTGGCACGGCTAGGACACGAGGTAACCATCTTTGAAGGGCTACACAAGGCGGGAGGGGTTCTGGTCTATGGAATTCCAGAATTCAGATTACCGAAAGCCATCGTCCAGGCTGAAGTGGACTACGTGCGGAAATTAGGTGTTGAGATAAGAACCAGCACGGTCATCGGGAAGTTATTCACCATCGACGACCTCTTGAACAATGGATATGACGCCGTGTTCATCGGTACCGGAGCGGGACTTCCCCTGTTCTTGGGAATTCCCGGTGAAAACTTAAATGGAGTGTACTCCGCCAATGAATTTTTAACCCGCTCGAATCTGATGAAAGCATACCTATTTCCAGAATATAACACACCGATCAAAAGAGGGAAAAATGTGGCTGTGGTGGGTGGGGGCAATGTGGCTATGGATGCCGCTCGCACGGCTCTTCGCCTGGGTGCTGAGAATGTTTACCTCGTCTATCGCCGCTCGGAGGCCGAGATGCCGGCGCGGGTGGAGGAGATCGAAAGGGCTAAGGAGGAGGGGGTTATTTTCAAGCTCCTCACCAACCCCACAAAGATATTGGGTAAGGACGGTTGGGTTTGTGGCATGGAGTGTTTGAAGATGGAACTGGGCGAACCCGATGAATCGGGACGTCGGCGCCCCGTTCCCATAAAGGGTTCAGAATTCGTAATCGATGTGGATGTTGTGATAATCGCCATTGGAACGGGTGCCAATCCCCTCATCCCCAGAAGCACCCCAGGACTTAAGTTAAACAAACGAGGATACATCATAGCCGATGAAGAAACCGGAAGGACCTCCAGAGAAGGGGTTTACGCTGGTGGCGACATCGTCACCGGTGCGGCAACCGTCATCCTCGCCATGGGGGCGGGCAGGAAAGCCGCTACAGCAATTGATGAGTATTTAAGGAATAAAAGCTAATTAACATATC
>JBFMAG010000129.1 GCA_040755895.1 Actinomycetota bacterium
TCCGACCCTTAAAGTTTCGATTCTGAGTCGAAAGACAAACTTCTCCGTCGGCTAAGATTCCCTGGTGGACGCCTACGCAGGGACCGCACCCGGGATTGAGGATGGCTGCTCCCGCCGCGATCATGGCATCGAGGAGACCCTCTTTAACTGCTTGGAGATAAACTCGTTTAGAAGCAGGACAGATGAGGAGCCTTGTCCCAGGGTAGCATCTATTCCCCTTCAAAATATGGGCTGCGACGCGAAGGTCATCTATCCTGCCATTGGTGCAGCTGCCTATGGAGACCTGATCCACCTTGGTTCCCTCAACTTCACCGACCGGCTTGACGTTATCGACTTCATGGGGAACGGAAATCATCGGTTCAAGAAGGGAGGCATCTATTTCAATAATACGCTCATAATTGGCATCTTCATCCGATTTTATAATCCGGAAATCTTCCTCACGACCTTGTGCTTTCAAAAAAGCTCTGGTGATTTCATCGGAATTGATCAATCCAGTTTTGGCTCCAGCCTCGACGACCATATTACAGAGAGTGAACCTCTCGGACATGGTCATATCCTCAACGGTTTCGCCCGTAAACTCCAAAGCCTTATAGGTGGCTCCATCGGCTCCAATTAAACCAATGATGTGAAGAATTAAATCCTTAGCATAAACACCGTATGGAAGCTCACCGGTGATATCCACCCTTATCGTTTCGGGTACCCGAAACCAGGTCTTCCCAGAGGCGATAGCTATGGCCACATCCGTTGAACCCATGCCTGTGGCAAAGGCTCCAAGTGCCCCAGAGGTGCAGGTGTGAGAATCCGCTCCAACGACCACATCTCCAGGGCGCACGAAGGATTCAACCAATCTTTGATGGCAGATACCTTCACCCACTTCCGAAAGCTGAGCTCCAGTTTTTTGGGCGAATTCTCTTAATATCCTATGGGCATTGGAGAGTTCCTTACGAGGGCTTGGCGCGGCGTGATCGATGAAAAGTATAGTACCCTCAGGATTAGCCACCTTTTCCAGCCCTAACCCCTGCAGTTTTTGGATGGTAAGAGGTCCAGTTCCATCTTGAACCATTGCCAGATCAATCTCGGCTACAACGATATCCCCAGCACGAGCATCCCGTCCACTGTGACCACTCAGGATCTTTTCAGCTATGGTTTTCCCCACTAGTTCTTGCTCCTCTTCAAATAATCCTTGTAGATGTACATCAATTCCTTGTCAAAAAGTGCTCTTTTCAGCTCAACGGCGGCTGCTCTGACCTCCTTGAGGATATCTCGAGCTTCCTCCTCGGTAAGCTCGATGCCATATTCTCTAAACTTAACTATGATGGAATGAGTCCCGGAATGCTTGCCGATGATTATCTGGCGTTCCAATCCCACCTCTTCGGGAGTGAAAGCCTCGTATGTCGCAGGGTGTTTAAGCACTCCATCGGCATGGATGCCCGATTCATGGGCAAAAACGTTGGCTCCAACGATTGCCTTCCATACCGGAACGGTACGAGCTGAAGCATTGGCTACATACTCTGAAAGCTCGCAGAACATGGTGGTCTTAAACCCAAGGTCGATTCCCCCAATATGTTTCATGGCCATTACCACTTCCTCCAAGGCAGCATTCCCAGCTCGTTCGCCGAGTCCATTGACGGTTGTATTGACCCATGTAGCTCCCGCTTTTATACCAGCCAGAGCGTTGGCGGTAGCCATTCCAAAATCGTTGTGGGTGTGCATCTCTATCTCCATATCCAATTCTCTTTTCAAGGTCTTGACTATTTCATAGGTCTTAAATGGTTCTAAGATACCCAACGTATCGCAGTATCTCAATCTATCCGCACCATGTTCTTTCGCCGCTCTTCCAAATTCCATCAAAAAGTCAAAATCGGCTCGAGAAGCATCCTCCGCATTAACCGATACGTAAAGACCGTGGGTCTTTGCAAAATCAACCGACCTTTTCACGCTATCCAAAACCCAAGCTCTATCCTTCCTTAGCTTGTGTTCAATATGGATATCGGAGGTTGAAACGGAGACGGCGACGGCTGAAACTCCACAATCGAGAGAATGCTTGATATCCTCAATAACCGTCCTATTCCAGGCGAGGATGCTCGTCTTCAGACCTAAATCCACTATGGCTTTTATGGCTTCCTTCTCGTCCCCACCCATTGCCGGAATTCCGGCTTCTATTTGGTGTACTCCCACCTCATCTAAAAGCCTGGCGATCCTTATTTTTTCATAATTGGAGAAGACGACCCCCGCCGTTTGCTCTCCATCCCTGAGGGTGGTGTCATCGATCTTTATCGTTGGTATGGACTCTCCTTTAAACATTAATTCAGCTTCCAGTTTATCGCTCATGAAACTTCCTCCAGTATCTTTATACTAGTGAATACTAGTGAAAAAATTCTTTTAATTTTCCTCATTTTAAGTGAAAGAGGATGCGGATAGCAAGAAATTTTACTACCGACTAACCGACCACCGACTTTAGAGGCGCTCCCTCAACAATTTGTTCACAAGCTGGGGGTTGGCACGTCCCTTGGTGAGACGCATGACCTGTCCGACCAAAAAGCCCAGGGCTTTCTCCTTGCCTTTTCTGTAATCCTCAACAACGCCCGGATTTTCCTCCAAAACCAATTCCACAATCCTGGTGAGTTCTTCTTCATCGGTGATTTGGGTTAGCCCCTTCTCCTCCACGATGATTTGGGGAAGCTTACCCGTCTCAAACATCTCCTCAAAAACTGCTTTGGCAATTTTCCCGCTTATCGTTCCATCATCGATGAGTTTGAGGAGTTGAACCAGGTGCTTCGGAGTAACAGCGCATTCATCAATCTCCATGTTAGCTGCATTAAGATGATATAAAAGTTCCCCCATCATCCAGTTGCTCACCTTTTTGGCATCGGAGTAACTCTTCATGCATTCTTCAAAGAAATCACCGAGGGCTTTGGAGGAGGTGAGAAAGGAAGCATCGCTGCTGGATAAAGCATATTGCTCCTGAAAGCGTTTCTTCCTGGCATCGGGGAGCTCGGGGAGACTGTCCCTTAAATCTTCAATCCACCCCCGATCGAGTTCTATTGGTACCAAATCCGGTTCCGGGAAATAACGATAATCATGTGCATATTCCTTGGTCCGTAAGGGTGTGGTTACATTTTTAACGTCATCCCAGTGTCTGGTCTCCTGTTCTACGACTCCACCCTGACTCAATATTTCCTTCTGTCTCTCCACCTCGTAGGCTAGAGCCCGCTGGAGGGCTCTGAAGGAGTTCATGTTTTTTACCTCAGTTTTTGTTCCAAACTCCTTTGAGCCAACGGGGCGAATGGAGACATTAGCATCGCATCGGAGCGAACCTTGTTCCATATTGCAATCGGAGACCTCGAGATGTTCCAAAACGCTCTTTAGCTTCTGAAGGAAAGCTTTTGCCTCTTCAGGGGAGCGGATGTCGGGTTTTGTTACGATCTCCATGAGGGGCACTCCACTTCGATTAAAATCCACTAAACTATATTCCGCTCCGGCGATTCTTCCCGCTCCACCCACGTGAACGAGTTTTCCGGTGTCCTCCTCGAGGTGGACCCTGGTGATGCCGACCCGCCTGCTATGACCATCCATCTCAACTTCGATATAACCATCTGTGCAAAGGGGCAAATCATACTGGGATATCTGATAGTTCTTGGCCATGTCGGGATAGAAGTAATTCTTCCGATGGAATTGACTGAGCAGGGCGATATTGCAATTCAAGGCGAGACCCGTTTTCACCGTATATTCGATGGCCTTTTCATTTATCACCGGGAGAGAACCTGGCAGACCGAGGCAAACTGGGCAAGTCAAAGTATTGGGCTTCTCGCCGAAGGTCCGAGCAGAGCAGCCACAAAACAACTTACTATCCGTGAGAAGCTCAACATGGATTTCCAAACCGATGACCACTTCGTATTCCATAGGAACAGTCCTTCGTTTGTAATTTTATCCCATCTGAATTAATACCTATTACTACCTTCCGGTTAATAGAATGAAACCGGCTGTCACAAAATGTGAATCGAAGGCAAAGGCTTTTTTAATCGCTCTTCGCTTCATTAAACAAAAACTCTTTAGAAACACCCATCTTCTCGGCGAAATATTTCAGAACCTCATCCTGTTTTTTATCGAGATAAATTTGAATAGGTCTCTTCTTAAGAACTCGTTCCATATCTTCCCATCTTCTTTATACATCTTTCAATGATTTAATTTGGACTATTAACAATACATTT
>JBFMAG010000130.1 GCA_040755895.1 Actinomycetota bacterium
GGGAAATAAGGGATGGCAAAACGATCATTGGTCTTTCTCTTGCCGAGAGGTATTTGCAGTCGATGGCGGATAGAGAGTAGGAATCATTGAAATTGTTGTACATGGTCGTAATTTCAGAATTTGCTGCATGATTATATCTAGGGCACATGACCTAACAATAAATTGTTATTAATCAAGAATTTTTGCTACTCAAGGATGCTGTATGGAAGAATTAATACGCGAATACCTCAATTACCTCAGCGTGGAAAAGGGTTTAGCTCAAAACACCATCCAAGCATATGAAAGGGATCTTTATGGTTATATGAACTTCCTTCGTGACAGGGGAATTTCTTCCCCCGACAAGATATCCCGTTCGGATATCATAAATTTTCTGGCTATCCTCAAGGAGGAATTATCGCCTTCAAGTATTTCTCGAAAGGTCGCCGCCATTAAAACCTTCCATAAATTTTTAGTTCGAGAGGGGTTAACGGAGAACTTCCCCACCATCGATCTTAGGTTTCCAAAAATTTCCAAGAAGCTTCCCTTCGTTCTCTCCGTTGAGGAGGTAGAAATGTTGCTCACTCAGCCCAAAGGTCAAGATCCGCTGAGCTTGAGGGACAAAGCAATTTTGGAGGTTTTGTACGCTTCGGGGGTAAGGGTTTCTGAACTGGTGGCCATGGATCTCGATGATGTGGATTTCAAAGAGGGA
Organism: Actinomycetota bacterium; assembly: GCA_040755895.1. Classification (NCBI taxonomy): domain Bacteria; kingdom Bacillati; phylum Actinomycetota; species Actinomycetota bacterium. The sequence goes on from JBFMAG010000130.1 coordinate 689, forward strand.
TGTGTAAGATGTATGGGGAAGGGCTCGAAGGAGAGAATCGTCCCCTTGGGAACTTACGCCCTTGACGCTTTATCAAACTATGTGAGGCAGGGGCGACCTAAATTGGTCAAAGCATTGCATATGCCTGCGTTATTCGTGAATGCTCGCGGAAAGCGTCTCACTCGTCAGGGATGTTGGAACATCCTTAAGAAATATGCGGTTCAAGCTGGCCTGAAGAATATTCACCCTCATACGCTGAGACATTCCTTCGCTACTCATCTCCTTGAGGCGGGTGCGGACCTTCGAGCCGTACAGGAGATGTTGGGGCATGCCTTCATCTCCACAACTCAAATCTATACCAGTCTTACCCGCCAGGATTTAAAGGAGATTTACCTTGAAACTCACCCGCGTGCCAGAAGAACATAGCTTGAGTTCAAGGGGAAGCCCGAACGGATCTGAAAGAAATTGAGTTGGGTTAAAAGGGTCATCATCGTAATTTTGGACAGCGTAGGGGTGGGGGAACTTCCCGATGCTCCCAGATATGGCGATGAGGGGAGTAACACCCTGGGGAATACCGCCAGGGCCGTTGGAGGTCTGCATCTTCCGTGGTTTCAAGGGTTTGGACTGGGGAATATCATCCCCATTGAGGGTGTTCCCCCTTCTGAAAATCCACTGGCATCCTATGGCAAGATGATCGAAAGATCCACAGGAAAGGATACCACCACGGGCCATTGGGAACTCATGGGATTGTACCTGCCCAAACCTTTCCCTACCTATCCCCGAGGTTTTCCTCCCGAAATCATTGAGGAATTTCAGCGAAGGATTGGGCGGAGGATACTGGGTAATAAACCGGCTTCTGGGACGGAGATAATAAAAGAGTTAGGTGAGGAGCACTTGCGTACCGGCTACCCCATCGTTTATACCTCTGCGGACAGCGTTTTTCAAATCGCCGCCCACGAGGAAGTTATACCTGTACCTGAGCTTTATGGTATGTGCGAGGTAGCTCGGGAGATGCTTAAGGGAAAGCATAATGTGGGACGGGTGATTGCCCGCCCATTTCTTGGGAAACCAGGAAGCTTTGTGAGAACCCATCGCCGCAAGGATTTTTCCCTTAAACCTCCAACCAAAACCATTCTGGATTACGCCTTGGATGGTGGAGTAGAAGTTTATGCCGTTGGAAAAATAGGAGAGATATTTGGATATAGAGGTATAACCGAATGTCGGCACACCGAAAACAATATGGATGTGATAAACAAGACCCTCGAGTATATGCACCACATCGCGGCTGGTATCATCTTTGCCAATTTAGTCGACTTCGATATGCTCTGGGGTCATAGAAATAATCCCCTTGGATACGCGAAAGGGTTAGAAGAGGTAGATGCCCGCATTCCCGAAATTCTAGGTGCATTGAGATCGGAGGATGTTTTAATCTTTACGGCCGATCACGGTTGTGATCCCACCACTCCCAGTACCGACCACTCTCGGGAATATGTGCCCCTTTTGGTCTATGGGGAACAAATCAAATCCGGGGTAAATTTGGGGATTCGCAAAACCTTCGCCGATTTAGGCAAAACAGTTGCCGACCTGCTAGGATTCGAGGCGCCAGTTGAGGGAACCAGCTTTTTTAAAGAGATACTAAGACAAAACAAAGACAAAAAACCTCATTCCAATGTCCTTAAGTGTCCCGTCAAGGAGGATGGATGATGAGAGCATACGATATCATAGCTAGAAAAAGAGATGGATTAAGACTTAGTGCGGAAGAGATCGATTTCATGGTTCGAGGCTTTGTTGAGGGTCTCATCTCGGATTATCAGATGTCGGCATTTCTTATGGCTGCATACATTAAAGGGTTGAATGAAGAAGAAACCATCAATTTGACCAGATCCATGATCGCCTCCGGGAGATGTGTAGATTTGAGTTCGGTCAAGGGAATAAAGGTTGATAAACACAGCACGGGAGGGGTTGGGGATACCACAACTTTGATCCTCGCACCCTTGGTGGCCGCCGCGGGAGTACCGGTGGCCAAGATGTCTGGACGGGCGCTGGGGCACACCGGTGGCACCTTGGATAAGCTCGAATCCATCCCCGGCTTCAACGTCAATCTTTCTAAAGAGCAATTCATCGGGCAGGTAAATCGCATTGGAGTTGCCATCGCTGGCGCCACGGCGGACATCGTCCCCGCGGATAAGAAAATTTACGCATTGAGGGATGTCACTGCCACCGTATCCAGTATCCCCTTGATAGCCAGCAGTGTTATGGGCAAGAAGATTGCCGGTGGAGCCGATGCCATCGTTTTGGATGTAAAAACTGGCTCTGGAGCTTTTATGGAGACTTTATCGGAGTCCCGAAAATTGGCTGAGATGTTGGTGACCATAGGACATAAAATGGGTCGACAAACCGTGGCCATAATAAGCGATATGGATCAGCCCCTGGGATTTGCGGTGGGCAATGCTTTGGAGGTCAAAGAAGCCATCGATACGCTCAAGGGAAAGGGACCTCCCGATCTTGCGGAATTGTGTTTCACCCTGGGTTCTTACATGCTGGTTTTGGCGGGAATTGTTTCTAAACCGGAGGAAGGGAGAGCGTTGTTAAAGGATACACTCTCTACTGGCAAAGCTTTGGATAAATTTGGCCAACTCATTGAAGCCCAGAGAGGTGACCCCGATGTCCTTTCCGATCAAGGTATCTTACCCCGGTCTTCGATGGTTGAGGACTACTTGGCCGGGAAAGAAGGGTATATTTTATCCATGGATGCAAAAAAGATTGGTGAAGCGGTCATGGAATTGGGAGCCGGAAGGGAGACCAAGGAAAGTGCGGTAGATCTTTCCGTGGGACTGGTTTTATATCGTAAGGTGGGAGATAGAGTCGAGTTTGGAGAACCCATTGTCAAAATTCATGCTAATCACTACGGTAAGCTGCAAAAGGCGATTTCCATCTTAAAAGAGGCGATCATAATCTCCGATGAGAGACCTCAACCTAGACCTTTAATTTATGATATAATCACCGAAAATAAAGTGAGTAGATGAGAAGGCGGGAAACGTGAACGATTTTGAAATCGATTGCCAGGAGGTTGCTATGGCAAGGGATGTATTGGAATTGATCGGCAATACCCCAGTGGTGAGGATCAATAGGATGAATCCGAACCCCAAGGCAACGATTTATGCCAAGCTTGAGGGCTTTAATCCAGGCGGTTCGGTGAAAGACCGTATTGCCAAATACATGATCGAGAAAGCGGAAGAAATCGGCGAGCTAACCAAGGATAAGATCATAGTTGAAGCCACAAGCGGAAATACGGGTATTGGTCTGGCTTTCGTTGGAAGACTCAAGGGGTATAGGGTTCAAATCGTGATGCCCGAGAGTATGAGCATCGAACGGAGGAAGGTTTTAAGAGCTTATGGTGCGGAGTTGATTCTGACTCCAAGTGAAGCCGGTGTATCCGGGGCTTACGAAGAGGCAGGAAAATTGGCTAAGGATCCAAAATATTTCATGCCTGATCAATTCGCCAATCCAAACAATGTATTGGCCCATTATGAGACGACCGGCAAAGAAATTCTTGAGCAGGTGGGACGCGTGGATGTCTTCGTCGCCGGAATCGGCACGAGTGGAACCATAGTGGGTGTGGGCAGAAGATTGAGGGAAAACAATCCCAAGATAAAAATAATTGGCGTTGAACCCTATCGCAAATCGAAGATACAGGGGCTGAAATGTTTGGGTGAAGGATTCATTCCAGCCATATTTGATAGCGAGATGATAGATGAAATAGCCAAAGTTACGGACGAGGATGCTTTCGCCACGGCAAGACGACTGGCCAAGGAGGAAGGACTTTTTGTGGGCATGTCTTCAGGAGCTGCTATGTTTGAAGCCATGAGGCAGGCTCAGATGATGAATGGTGGCGTTTTGGTGGTAATTTTCCCTGACGGTGGTGAGAAGTATCTGAGCACGGAACTCTTTAACTAATCCCTGTGAAACTACAATATCCTGTGCCTCAGACATAAATAGGGTGATTATTAAGCGTGAATTATGTCTAGGCTACAATCTATTTATCACTAAAATAAATTTTGATCGCAATTTCCAGGTATTTTGGGTGCTCTAAAGTTCATTTAATGGGAAAGGTACAAAATTGGGAAGTTTAGTGGAGCTCGTACTCGTAGTACCAGCTTTACTCATCGCCGTTACCGTTCATGAATATGCTCATGGCAAAGTGGCTGAAATGCTGGGCGATCCAACCGCTCGCCATGCGGGGAGGCTTTCCTTGAATCCCATCCACCATCTGGATCCCCTGGGAACACTCATGCTCCTCATATTCCATATCGGCTGGGCAAAGCCGGTACCCGTCAATCCGGCACATTTTGAAAATCCTAAGAGGGATATGATGTATGTGGGACTGGCTGGACCGATGGCCAATTTTATCACCGCTTTTGTTGCCAGCTTCCTCATGAGATCGGGTTTTATCCCCCGTGACCTCGGTTATTCGATCTTTTTCTACATACTCCGAATCAATGTAGCCCTGGGGATATTTAATCTAATACCCATCCCTCCCTTGGATGGATTAAGAATAATGGCGGCATTTATCCCCAGTGGTAGATTTTCTTTTTACAGGTGGCTTGAGAGGTATGGAGTGTTAATCCTGGTTCTTTTGATGTTCGTCTTTCCTCGTTTTTTGACTCCAATTATCGATCTCATTCTAGGGCTTTTCCTGCCCGGTGCTACCTGGCGATGAAAGGGAAAGGTTTTGTAGAATAGATGTTGAAATATTAAAAGCGGAGACCTCTAGGTCTGTAGGACATCTGGGAATTGCATTGGAGAGGGGAACTGAAAGTGGCTAGGGTTGTTAGCGGTTATCGTCCCACTGGGAAATTACATTTGGGTCACTATCATGGTACCTTGACCAATTGGATTCGTCTGCAAGATGAATATGAATCCTTTTTCTTCGTGGCGGATTGGCACGCCCTGACCACGAGATACGATGACGTTGCGAGCTTACAAGAGGATATAAACGAAATGATAATAGACTGGGTTGCCGCTGGTCTAGACCCAGGAAAATGTGTGATTTTTAAGCAATCGAGTGTTCCCGAAGTGGCGGAGTTAAGTCTGTATTTATCCATGCTCACTCCTCTAGCTTGGTTGGAGCGCTGTCCAACCTATAAAGAACAGCTACGCGAGTTAAAGGGTAAGGAGATAGCAACCCATGGATTTGTGGGTTATCCCGTCCTTCAAACTGCGGATATCATACTTTATCATGGAGAATTTGTTCCCGTTGGTGAGGATCAGTTGCCCCATCTTGAGCTCGCTCGGGAAATCGTACGTCGCTTCAATAATTTATACGGAGATTATTTCCCTGAACCTCAACCCCTTCTTTCTCCCATTAAAAAGCTATTGGGAATCGATGGACGGAAGATGAGCAAGAGCTATAATAATGCTGTCAATTTAAGCGATTCGCCCGATGAAATCGGAAGAAAGATAAGAATGGCGATCACCGATCCCCAGCGGATTTACCGCACCGATCCGGGACATCCCGATATCTGCCTCGTTTTTTCCCTGCATGAGCTCTACAGTTCCCATGAAATTCAGGATATAAGGGAGAAGTGTGAGGGAGCGATCAGGGGGTGCACCGATTGTAAGGATCTTCTGGCCGAAAGGATCAGCGACTTCCATGCCGAATTTAGGAAGAAAAGGGCCCAGTTGGAAAGGGACCCGGATCTGGTTCGTACAATTTTGGAGCAGGGAGCTGAAAAAGCGCGCCCAATCGCCGGAGCCACCCTGCGGGAAGTCCGTCGTCGTGTGAACATAAAATAGGTAAACTTATTTCGAGATGAACCATGAGTTATCAGGTTAAGCTTGAGATTTTTGAGGGACCTTTCGATTTACTTCTCAATCTCATATCCCGGAAAGAAATAGATATTTGCGATATTCCCATCGCCAAAATTACCCGAGAATACTTAGCCTATTTGCAGCATTTGAGGGATGTGGATCTGGAAGTCGCCAGCGAGTTTTTACTCGTCGCCGCGACTTTGCTTGAAATAAAGGCGTCTAATCTCCTTCCAGAGGAGGAAGATTGGGAGGAAATCTCTCCCACCCAGGCTCGGGATATTCTCATAGCGAGGCTCTTAGAATACAAGAAATTTAAAAACGTCTCTCTTGAATTAGCCGCGAGAGCCCAGGCTGAGAGCAGATTTTATGGCCGAGAGCATCTGGAGGAAAGATTCACTCGGATTCTTCCGGATTACTTGAGAGGGGTCACGGTCGCAGATCTTACCCAAGCGATGCAAGACATATTGGCCAGGAAAACCACCGTGTTCGCGGAAAAGCCGCCGCCGGTTGTGTCCATCATTTTAAACCTGGAGGAAAAGATGGATTTTGTGCTTGGGGAACTCGATCGAAGAGGCAGCCAGACCTTTGCCTCCTTGATCAGTGAGCTTGAGGATAAAATCGAAATCGTCACGGTTTTCATCGCCTTGCTCGAACTCTATAAAAGGGGATTGATATCCCTTAGCCAGGCTGTAACCTTTGGAGATATAGAGATAAGCTTGACCTCGGAGAAGTAAAAGATGATGGAACTCACGGAGTTAAGGGGAATAATTGAATCACTCCTCTTCGTGACCACTGAGCCTCTTTCCCTGCGGAAGATGAGTGAGATAGTGGAGGTTGACGAAGTCACCATCAAGAGAATCCTTGATGAGCTCGCGGAGGAATATCGAAAGCAGAATCGGGGTTTTCAGCTTCGAGAGATCGCCGGCGGTTACAGATTTTATACTCATCCCGGATATGCTCCTTACGTTGAGAAGCTCGTCCTTTCCTGGGATCAGAGAAGGCTCACTCAAGCAGCTTTGGAAACCCTAGCCATCATGGCCTATAAACAGCCGGTGACTAAGGCTGAGATAAGCTCCATTCGAGGGGTAGATGCCGGAACCGTCCTCAATTCATTGCTTGAGAAGGGGTTGATCCGCGAAGTAGGTCGGGCAAATTCACCTGGACAACCCATACTCTATGGAACAACTCAAGTTTTCCTGGAGACATTCGGTCTAAAGGATCTCTCCGGTTTACCTCCCTTAGAGGAGTTTGAACCCAATGAGAGAACCAGAAAGGAAATAATACAGAAGTTAACCACGAAAGAAGAGGGTGGAAGCGAGTGAGGTTGGAGAGGCTTCATAAGGTTATGGCCCAAGCGGGGGTAGCCTCCCGACGGAAATGTGAGCATCTTATCCTGGAAGGTCGCGTCAAAGTCAACGGTCAGGTCGTCCAAACGTTGGGGGCAAAGGTCAACCCCAGCGAGGACAAAATCGAGGTAAATGGTAAGGTGCTCCAGTTTACCGCGGAAAGGACCTACATCCTACTCAATAAACCAGCGGGTTATCTCACCACGATGATGGATCCCTACAATAGACCGACCATCATGGATTTAATCGGGGAAGAGACCAGAGTTTTTCCCGTCGGTCGATTGGATAGGGAATCGGAGGGTTTACTCCTACTCACCAACGATGGAGAGCTGGCTTATCGCCTAGCTCATCCCCGATATAAGGTGGAAAAGACCTATCTGGCTGAGGTCAGGGGTCATCCAGAGGAGACCATCCTGCAGATGTTGCGAAGGGGAGTGGTCTTGGAAGATGGGTTGACTGCTTCGGCAAAAGTCGAGGTTCTCGAGAGGGGGAGGGATAGCACGGTGGTGGAGATCACGATTTGGGAAGGGCGTAAGCGCCAGGTCAGAAGGATGTTTGAGAAGGTGGGGCATCCGGTCATCAGGCTAAGGAGGATTTCCCTTGGTCCCATCGAGTTGGGATATCTGCCCCCCGGTCGTTACCGCTTTCTACATCCATCTGAGATAAAAGCCCTTCGTAAAACCGTTAGTTTAAAGTAATACCGGGAAAGAATATCGGGAGGGAGCATAATGAAACTTGAACTGGGAAATTTCTATAAGATTTTGGCACCAAGACCAGCAGTGCTCATTTCAACCATCGATGGTCGGGGAAGGACGAATGTGGCTCCCTTCAGTTTCGTGATGCCGGTTTCACGCACCCCTCCCTTGATCGCTTTTGCCCTGGCACCCCAGAGACACACCTTGGCGAATATCAGAGAAACCCGGGAATTTGTGGTCAACATCGTCCCAGAAGAAATCCTCGATGAACTATTGATTTGTGGAAAGTCTTTCCCCAAAGGGGTGAGCGAGATCGAAG
>JBFMAG010000131.1 GCA_040755895.1 Actinomycetota bacterium
ATGGAGTCCTCCTAGGAAGGCGCGGAGCCACCAGGGGGATGTAGCTTAGGGGGAGAGCGCTTCCTTCGCACGGAAGAGGTCGCGGGTTCGAATCCCGCCATCTCCACAGCTGAATAGGGGTTATTTTTCTAGGATGAGTCCAGAATTGCTGGACTCTCTTAATTTTTGGTTTCATCTCGTGAATTTTGAGCAGAAACGAACACCTGTTCGTAATATAATATTGCTACTGTCTTGTAGGATTCAAAAATTAGACTATTGGAAGCAGGTGCTTCCCTTTTATATTGGAGATAGCCTTACTGACGAGGATGCTTCCTTTACCTAAAAAATCGGGGCATCACGGTGCTCGTTTCCAACGATTTGCAAGGGAGAACAAAAGCTCAATTTTATCTTCGTAATTATGATGAGGTTCTTTTGTCTTAACACTGCTTGGGGAAATAGTCGGCTAAGTCCTCCCCTCAAGCTGTCTTTCGTGAATTTGCCGATCCCTCCTAAATTTGAATTTGAGATTCCATTCCTTGATGTATTTTTCCAGCTCTTGTAAAATGTGGATGCAATCAGTTCGAATCGTCCAATCAGTTAACCACCGAAGCATTGAAGAGGGAAATGTCAGGCTGTGAACTTAAATAAGAGGAGGTGAAATTTTAATGATGCAGCAACCGATGTATATTCAAATCCTGCAATGGGCAAATTGGGTTATCTCCATTCTTTATCCGGTGGTCTTAGTCTGTATTTTATTTTTAGCCTGGAAAGATTTCAGAAGACTGGTCGACCATTTTGCTCCTAGACCTGTAGCGGAGGAAAAATCCCAGGCAAAAAAGAAAGCAAAGGGCAAGGAGAAATTTGAGTAGTCAGGGAGTTGAGGTGAGAGATGTATTTTCCAACGTACCGTCCCAGACGCTTAAGGAGACTCGAGAATTTCAGGCGCCTCATCAGGGAGACCAAGATAAGCGTCGATGATCTCATCTATCCCTTTTTCGTCGTTCATGGCCAGGGAATTAAAAGAGAAATTTCAAGTATGCCCGGAAATTTCCACTGGTCTATTGATAGATTGAAAGATGAGGTTAGAGAAATAGAAGAGCTGGGCATCCCCGGTATTATCCTTTTTGGGATACCCAAGAAGAAGGATGAAGTGGCTTCCGAAGCTTACGCTGAAGATGGAATCATTCAGCGGTCGGTGCGAGCCATCAAAGAGGTTACATCAGATCTTCTGGTCATAACCGATGTTTGTCTCTGCGAATACACCAGTCACGGACACTGTGGAATGGTAAAGGACGGGGAAATCGTGAATGATTTAACTTTAGAGGTGCTTGCCAAGACCGCTTTATCCCATGTGGAAGCGGGTGCGGATATGATTGCCCCCTCGGATATGATGGACGGACGTGTATCCGCCATTAGAAGTACATTGGACGAAAATGGCTACGAAAATGTACCCATTATGTCCTATGCTGCGAAATATGCATCAAGTTTTTATGGTCCCTTCCGAGAAGCGGCGGAGTCCGCTCCTCAATTTGGTGATCGAAGATCCTACCAGATGGATCCACCCAATGCCTTGGAAGCGCTGCGCGAGGTTATGCTGGATATCGAGGAAGGTGCTGATATCGTGATGGTTAAACCCGCCCTCGCGTATATGGATATAATCCATAGAGTCAAACAGGAGTTCAATTATCCGGTGGCGGCTTATAACGTAAGTGGAGAATATTCCATGGTCAAAGCCGCTGCCATGAAGGGTTGGGTTGATGAGAAGACGATCGTCATGGAGATACTCACCGGAATTAAGAGAGCTGGCGCCGACATAATTTTGACTTATCATGCGAAGGATGTGGCCAGGTGGCTAAAATAAATAAAAAGCCGTTGAGGATGATCGCCTGGGAGGTAACCGGCGCCTGCAACTTAAAGTGCGTTCACTGCCGAGCTTCGGCTGTGGATAAACCCCTCCCCGATGAATTTTCCACTCAGGAAGCCCTTCAGTTCATCGATGAGATATGTGAATTCAGTCAACCAATCATCATTTTGACCGGCGGAGAGCCGCTACTCAGGGAGGACATTTTTGACATTGCTTGCCATGGTGTGCAGAAGGGTTTACGCATGGTGATGGGTACAAACGGTACGCTGATCACCAAGGATATCGCCAGAAGAATAAGTGATTCTGGCATTCAAAGGGTCGCCATAAGCTTGGAGAGTTCCACTCCTAAAATACACGATGAATTTCGCCGGGTGCCAGGATCCTTCGAGGCTGCTCTGGAGGGGATAGAGCATCTTAAGGAAGCGAGAGTGGATTTTCAAATCGCCCCCACGATCACCAAACGTAATCTGAATGATCTCGAAAATATCTTGAATCTTGCCGTAAA
>JBFMAG010000132.1 GCA_040755895.1 Actinomycetota bacterium
ATTGAAGATTTTTTCTTTATTTTATTATCAAACAGAGAAGCCTCCATTTAAATGGAGTTTGTTTCTCATTTTTCTGGGAATAAAGTACTAGAAACCGACGAGCGACTAACGATGAGCGAAAAGCGCCTGTTGCCCCAGGTAAAAATCGAAATGATTCAGAAACAAGACTCGCAATTCGCTTTTGACAAAGGAAGGATTTAGTAATACAATATCGATAAAAAGGTATCACTGGAGTGAGGGTCTGTGAGCGTAACTTTAAGTATAAAGATCGATGAGCAACTTCTTAAGAAACTAGAAGCTGTAGCAAAAGAGCAGGGGGTCTCACGAAGTTCATTAGTGAGAAAAGGGATAGAGCTTGTTCTTCTTCGTGAAGAGAGGTTGTGTCGAGAATTGGTAAAAGAGGTTAGCGAAGCTCTTCGGGATAATAAACGTGTTCCAGTTCAGGTGGATTGGCGGCGTATTGATGAGGAACTTTGCAAAAAGGCACCCAAGTGGAAGACGCTGGCTGAAGCCATGAGTGCTACCCGAAAGCGGGAGTGGAAAGAATGAGAATCTTAATTGACTCAGACGTTTTCGTGCGCGATCTCAGATATCCAAGGGATGACAGATTTCATGAGAATAATAAATTCCTCGATCAAGTGCGAGGGGGAAAATTAAAAGGCTATACATCTATATATAATGTACTAGAAGTCTGTGGAATTCTATCTTTTAATCTGACACCAGAACGTCTCCTTGAGCTCTTTGCCGGATTTCGTGATAGATATAATATACGAATTCTTTTCCCCAGAGGGGATGGAGAGCGTGTCTGTTTTTTAGTTTCTGAGCTTCTTCCCATTATTGGAAGAAAATTATGTTTTGGCGACGCTTTAATCATTTCAGTGGTTGAACAGAATTCTAAAGTTCTTGATAAATTTGTTTCTTGGAATGCCGCCCATTTTAAAAATAAATTAAGTATTGAAGCACTAACACCGCTTGACTTTCTGTAGAAGACAAGTTTTCGGGAAGAGCATTTGGATTGGTTAGCTTCCTCAAGTGATTACTGGAGACCTTTAGTATTTCTCTGAACTCTTTTTCGGATTTTATCCCGGCTTGTCTAAGCATTATCCTGAAAGTTCCTTTGGGGATGTCTTTTCCATGCCTAGTTTTCGCCCAGGGTTATTCGTCGAGGTCGAGGAGTCCCAGTTTTATACCTTTGAGCATGGCTTCAGTGCGGGTGTTGCATTGAAGCTTTTGATAGATATTATAGATATGGTTTTTGACGGTCCTTTCACTTATGAACAAGATTTCGGCAATCTGACTATTCGTTTTCCCTTCGCAAAGCAACTTCAAAATCTCAATCTCCCTTTTGGTAAGGTCACTCCAAAGTAAGTCTCGATGGGATTTGCTCATCTTGGATAAGCTTGTAAACTTTTTCAAAATTCTTCGGGAAAGACTGGGAGTTATCATGCTTTCGCCACGGGAGACCGTCTTAATGGCTTCCACGATTTCATCGGCGGAGCTATGTTTTGAAATATATCCAGTTGACCCAGCTCGGATGGCTTTGAAGAGATGCTCGTCATCCTCATAGGCGGTGAGGGCAACGACCTCTGTATTTGGATACATTTCCTTTATCTCAGTGGTTGCTTTAATGCCATCGACGTTGGGCATCTCGATGTCCATTAAAACAATGTCCGGACCAAGATTTTTCACCATCTCGATTGCCTCAGAGCCATCGGATGCCTCACCGATGACGCAAATATCTTCCTCTGCCTCCAACAGCTTGCACAAGCCTTGTCTGAATACCGTATGATCATCAACTATGAGAACTCTAATTTTCTCCATCTCAATCCCCTTGAAGCTTAGAGCTTCTCCTAAGAACGGGGAGTAAAATTTTCACTATTGTTCCTTTTCCCTCTTGGCTTTCGATATTCAAAGAACCATCGTGATCCCGAATAATCCTTGAGGTGATCGATAACCCTAGTCCCAAACCTCCTTGTGAAGACTTGGTGGAGAAGAATGGGTCGAATATCCTATCTTTAACTTCTTCAGGTATTCCACATCCATTATCGGCGACGGTGATTTCCACAAACTGTCCACTGTTTACGGGTCTAACTTGGATTTTCACTTCCTTATCCTTGCCTTCAACGGCATCGAGAGCATCCTGGGCATTGGAAAGGATGTTCAAGAATACCTGTTGCAATTGATCCTCATCGGCGGCAATCTCGGGCAGATTATCGTTAAAATCTTTAATCACCCTTATGTTATGAATCTTAAACTCTCGGAGGAGAAGTCGCAATGCATCTTCAATTGGCTTGGTTACATCGATGGGGATACGTTGCAACTTAGATTGGCGAGAAAGATTTTTTAAACTTTTGACGATCTGACGCATCCTATCGGTCTGCTCATTTATTATGCTTAGATCCTCTCGAAGGGAACTGTTCCTCTCAAGTCTGGATAGAATCATCTGGGCATAAAGCCCGATGCTTGCCAGGGGTTGATCTAACTCATGGGCAATGCCGGCACCCAACCGACCCAAAGCTGCCAGCTTAGCGGAATGTACCAACTCCGCTTGAGTTTGCTTTAATTCACTTAGGGCTTGCTCTAACTCTCGAGAGGAAGTCTCAAGCGACCGTCGATATTTCTTCTCCCGCTCAACCAATAACAGGAAGGGTACCGAGACCAGAATGAGGAGGAGGACTCGAAATAAGAGCTGCTCACCTAAGAGAGGCTGATAGGGTTCTTTAATGAAGAACCAGAAAAGCGAAAGGAAGATGAGAGCAAGAGCGATTAACATCCCTCTCAAGCCAAAGCATAGAGCAGCTATCGTGGGGATCAGAAAATAAGCTATATAGAACTCGGATTTTAAACCTCCGGTGAAATTCATCAACAATGTGACGATAGCTAGATTAACAAAGAGGGAAACGGTGGAGTTTATTTTTTTAGAGATAAATTTCTCTCGTATGGGATTTGAAGCATTAAAAACGACGGCGAATATTAAGGTATATAAAGATGCCAGAAAGTACTCCTCGCCGGGAATTCTTCTGAACAGGAGAATGTCGCCGATCATGATGATTCCCAGCATTATCATAAGTAGAGCCATGAATGCAGAGGCTGCATCTTCCCAGATTTCTATCTTTTGCTTTTCGGTGTTATTTTGGAGTAGTTTTTGTGCGGTAATTAGATTGGCTGGCTTGCGTAGGTATTCTAAAATACCCCTCCCCAGAATTCTCCTCATTTGGATTCCGCCTTAAGCTTTCTTCTTAACAGCCAGCTTTATGAATTAATTCGACAAAGACTTAAAAATTCCTGCTCTTTAAGCTTTAAGTGGGAGGAAATTGTAAATGCCTCTCCTATCAAAGAGAGGGAACTTGGGGGTGCTAAAGACCTGCTACGGAAAAAGATTGATATAAAATTATTTGACTTTTTATATCCTATTTGTGTAAAATCAATATCAAAAAGAGGTGGCAATCAAATGTCTCGAACAGTAATCGATATCAAAGATGAATTGCTTGAAAAAGCCAAGAAACTTACCAAGATGACCAAAAAAGTTGACATCGTTAATTACGCCTTAGAAAGATTGGTTCGCCAAAAGGAAATCGAAAAAATCCTCGAACTCAAGGGGAAAGTAAAATGGGAAGGTAATTTAGAGGAGATGAGGAGAGACCGATTTTGATTTTGGTCGATACTTCCGTCTGGATAGACTTTTTCCTGGGGCGAACAGAGCAGGTAGAAAAATTAGAATTCCTCATAAGAGAGAGCAATCAAGCTTGTATCTGTAGCATAATCTTACAGGAAGTTCTTCAAGGTGTGAAAGACAAAAAAGACTATGATAAGGTTAAAGAAAGACTGACCAAATTTCCTTTCGTAGAAACCGATAAAAGTACTCACATCTTGGCTGCGGAAATTTATCGAGACTTAAGAGCAAAGGGAATAACCATACCCACTCTCGATGCCACAATCGCGGCTACAGCAATTCAAAACAAAACCCCTCTTTTCACAACGGACCAGCACTTTTATTTGGTGTCCCAGCATAGAAAACTGACGCTTTATGATTAAATTAAGCACACAATTCCCCTCGGCATAAAGAATGATATTGGTATCAAGTGACTTCATTTTAAGCTCCGGTTTACTCCTTAATATGTCCCTTTATGATCTCTTCTTTTGCTTCCTCCCAGGAATAAGATCTGCTTTGAGCTTGGGGCTTTGAGCTTAACTGAGCCAGATTATGAAGATCCCCACAAGCACCAGGATTGATCCCACAATCACCGGGGTCACGACCATCGGGCAGATACCCCATAAGCCGATTCTCTTCTCGATCTCTATGAGGAAGGTGAGAAATACGGGTGTGATAAACAGGAAAGAACCAGCTTTTGATGCTTCAACCAAACTTAAAGCCTGATACCACAAGAGATAAGAAATAGCTGAGCAGACCACACCGAGAATCAAGATGAGCATCCAACCGCCCGTGGGAATCCTCAAAAAAGCCGTTCCTTCCCTGTACAAGGCAAAAGGGATCAAGGGAATTGTCCCCAAAGTGATGGTCACGGTGGTTGCGGTCAGAGGGTCGTATTTGGCGATGATCTTCTTCCCCATGACGGTAAATATCGCCCAAAGGACTGCTGCGAGAAGGATCCAAATCTCAAGATTAGAAAACCTGGTGAAAGGAGAAAAGGTGCTTGGTCTTTCCCAATTTGCCACGATGCAAATCATGCCCAAAAAGGATGCAGAGGCACCGACTATCTTCCTGAAATTGATTCTCTCGTAGAGGAGAAAGAAAGAAAAAATGAAGATAAAAATGGGAGCGGTATTGAGTAAAAAGCAAACATCGGAAGCTGGAGGAGCGTATGAGTACCTCTCGATGACTTGGAAAAGCTGAGCAAGGGTTACTCCAGCGAAACTGGCACTTAAAAAGTTGATCAGCGATGAGCGATCAACCATGAGCGATCGGATGTTTTTGATAAATTCGCGTTGAGATAGGCGACTGCTACCGATTAGTGCCACGAGAAAGACGGTGGCTATGAAGAATCTTGAGGCAATGAAAGTTGCCTTGGGAATGGAATCGAGTCCGATGATGGTTAATAGGAAGGAAAGCGCCCAAGTGAGAATGAAGGTTGTAAGTAGGGCAATGGCTTTTGCAAGGTCTCTGGTTTTCAGATGAATCCCTCCCCAAATGTAGAAACAGACCTTTAGGTCTATTAGCTTCGAGCCCCAAGAAAGAGGATACAGGATGCATGATACAGGATGTGGGATGTAGGATGCAAGCTTAATTGACAAGTCCCATTTATTTGTTAACATAATTATGTATATTCCCACCCAAATTTAATCGATTTTTGACGAGCGATGAGCGAAGGTCTAAAGACCTGTTTCTACACGAGTTAGTCATTGCGAGGACGAAGCGACGAAGCAATCCCAAACATTGAGATTGCCACACCTCGATAAATCGAGGCTTCGTATCGGCGATTATCGAGTCATCTATGTGGTTGAAGGTAAAAGCAAGTTAGTGGTTTTTCTGTTATTCTGATATTCTTAAATTCGGAAAAAGAAGGTATAGAAATGGTTAGACGTTTAAGCGAAAGGAATACAATCACCATCCCAAAGGATATCTTAAAACGCATCGGCTTGAAACCTGGCGATTACTTCGAGATCACCGATGATGGGAACCGTATTATTCTCACTCCCAAGATTGTCGAAGACAAGTTCACCGATGAAGAGTGGGAAAAACTGGAGAAACTAGCCCGTGAAAGGGGAAGGGTCTACAAAACAGCCACTGAAGCCAAGAAACATCTTGAAGGGCTAGCTTGGTGAGGTACGAATATAAACCCTCCTTCGATCGAACATTCAAAAAGCTTACCAAGGAAAGGCAGAAAAGGGCAACCAAAGCCATTAGTAGTCTTATCGATTTCTTTGAAGGTGCTCAGCGAAGACCCAGACTTGGCTTGAAACAACTGAGAGGAAATTTTTGGGAAATTCGTGTGGGAATAAAAGATAGGATTATCTTCACCTTTGAGGATGATACCATCAGTTTCGTCATAATCTTATTTTTTCCGCCAGAATAAATTATCGAAGTCTTTTGTAGGTGCTTTCGTCTCTTTTAGCTACTTTAGTTATTATCTTCAATAGGTTAATTAAATTTTCCTCGGATGAATCTCGCTTCAGAAATACGCCAAAATCCAAATGTAGCAACAGACCTTTAGGTCCGTTAAATATCATTTGAATTCGATGTAGGGTCGGGGTTTATCCCCGCCCATAGAATGCGGGAGATGAACTCCCCTGCCTACCGGCAGGCAGGCGCGCTATCACTGGGCTTCCTACGAAGGAATGAAGGAGATTGCCAATTTTTTCACTTTATGCTAGGTTGTTAAGCGATAGTGAGCAGAATTACTTGTTAATGGAGTATTGTTCCAACTAAAGGGTTTTCTATGGACGAATATACCTCAGAACTTGCAGTTAAGCATTGGCTAGAAAAATCAGCAGAGGATTTAGCAACCGCAAAAACGCTTCTTGAGGCGGGACATTTCACATGGTGTGCTTTTATCTGTCAACAAGCTTTGGAAAAATGTCTTAAAGCTGGATATGTTAAAAGGGAGGGCAAAATTCCTCCCTTTATTCACAAACTTGAAAGATTGTGTTCGATTCTCAAATTATATCCGCCTGATGATATTTTGAATAGTATAATAGAGATCGACAAATATTATATTGCCACTCGCTATCCAGCATATAAAGAAGCTGTGAATATTTCCAGCGAAAAAGAGGCGTATAAGATATATCGAAAAACTGAGGAGGCATATCAATGGCTAAAGCAAGCACTCAAACTTTAAATATAGTGAACACGTTCCTTGAAGAAGTTGCAAAGGAAATTTCAATTAAGCGCGTGATCATGTTTGGCTCTCAAGTAAGTGGCAAAGCAAATAAGTGGAGCGATATCGACTTGGCTATAATCTCGGATGATTTCAAAGATATGAGTAACTTTGAAAGGTTAGTTTTTCTGGGCAAAATTGCCTGGCGAGCAAAGACTACAGCCATTGAAGCGCTCGGCTTCACCGAAGAGGAGTATCAACACGTATCCCCATTAGATTTTCTCTCCGAAATAAAAAGCAAAGGCAAAGTTATTTACGGAAAATAAGCTAGGAGGGAGAGATGAAATATACTGTCCTGCTTTACGTGGCTGCCACTCTCAAGGGGAAACTTTCGAAGAGGCAAAGGCAAATATCACTGAGGCAATTCAGTGTTACATAGAAAGCTTGAAAAGAGATAACGAGCCAATTCCTGAAGATGTTGATGAAATTATTAGCGTCATTAAGATTTCGGTGGCTGCTTGATGGGGAGATTTTATTTCTTGTTCTCCCATCGAAAGTTGCTAGTTGAACATCGCTCATCGATTTAAGGTTGCTCATCGAATGTCGCTAATTGGTTTTTAAAAATAAGGAAATGAATCAGCAGGTAAAGCTATGTGAGGAGGTCTAACCCAAAAAGAATGTATGGGCGGGGTTTATCCCCGCCCCTACATTCCTATCTTTGCGGGGGACGAGCCCCCGCCCTACTACTATTTGTTGCTTTGGAGAGCCAAGCGTCTCTGGTACAATCCGTAGAGTCCACTCACTATGAGCGTTGGTACGACCAGCAGCTTGCCCGCAGGACTAGCCAGAAGCTTCTGGAACATGGGAACCGCGTGATCCTCAATGTAAGGATCGGTGGTGGGAGGACCGAACTGTGACATGCTAGCCCAGTAGAAGCTGCCATCTCCTTGATGATATCGGTACGTTGCCGCCAGGGCTGCAACCTCGTCCTTTAAGCCGAATAGAAGGGCTCTGTTGGGACAAGCCTGCACGCAAGCTGGTACGTTTGGACTACCAGCAGCACTGTAACTAGTGGGATTTGCCAACCACATGCTCGCATTGCCTGGGACTCGTCTAGATTGCAAGGCGTCTTCAAAACCGGCTTCTCCATCACGGATACCCCAGCACAGATCGCATTTATACGCCTTAAGGTTGGCGCCATCGCCCCGACTGATCTTGGGATATCCACCTCGGGCACACTGCGTTGCACATTGGAAAGTGCATCTGATATCGAGGGGGTCACAATATTGCGTATCAGCAGGAAAACCCGGGCGTGGAAATTGCTTGATGTGGACGGACCCGTCAGCCATCTTCGTGATGGCACCCCTAGGGCACTGCTTCACGCAGGGTGGATCAGCACAGTGCCAGCAGTTGTATTTGATGAATGGTGGATTGTCCACAGCCAGTTGAGGCTTGACCACCGTGACGTCGTCGGATTCGATTTTTTCAGCTATACCTTTAGCATCTAAATCTGGAGGCGCCGAACCATTGCCCGCTGGGTCAATTGTTGTGTTCACTTTCTCTCCACCCCAGTTGCGCTGACAGGCTACCATGCAACCACGACACTTGACACATCTATCGATCAGTTGAATTACCGCTAATGCCATCTCTCATCCCACCTCCTTACAGCTTCTTTATCCTGCAGAGACAAGCCTTCGTCTCCGGCATCTTTGCATTCGCATCCAAGGCGTTGATGGTGAGCTTGTTGGTAACTGCAGTGGATGCGTTGGCTCCCT
Source organism: Actinomycetota bacterium (assembly GCA_040755895.1). NCBI lineage: Bacteria > Bacillati > Actinomycetota > Actinomycetota bacterium. The sequence goes on from JBFMAG010000132.1 coordinate 8,552, forward strand.
TCTCAGCCCAGTGAAGTGGTATGGCTACGGTGCCCTTTCCAACCCTCTGGTTGGACTGCAGACCAGTACCCACTTCGGCGACGAAGGGTCCAACCAAGCCCTGATCCAGATCCAATACAGATTCACCCACCGCATGGTTGAAAGCTAGATTGGTGGTGAGAGTGAGCGTGTTGACTCCAACGCCTCCAGGAGCGATCGTCTTCTTCTCCTGGTTGGGTTGTCCGGCATTGATCAAAATCTCATCTCCAGCCGCGAAACCAGTGGTAGATGCGACCGTAAGAATGTTGGTGCCAGCAACAGCGGCAACCGTTAAGCTGGTTTTAACGGCGGTTCTCATGGACATGATTCCCACATTGTCGCCGGAGACGATGCCGTAGTCAGCGGCATCTACGGAGTTGATCTGGATTATGGGCTTTGGCACCAATTCAGACAGCCAGGGCAGATTCCTGGTCATCTGTCCGCTGTGCCAGTGCTCAGTCTGGCGGAAAGTGGTGAGAACCAATGGGAACTCCGCAACCTCAACGGCGGTATCCGCCCAGTTACTTGGATATACGGGGGCAAACCCAACGGGTTTGTACAACTTCACCGGATCCAGTAGAGTGGTGGAAGCCAGGGTTGTATTATTGTACACTGTTTCACCGGCAGCATGGTCGTTATCTAACTGTGTAGTGAGGTAGATGCAATCACCGATAACACCACCCACCGTCCTCGTCTCAGCGGTGGGGAGACCTTGACCCACCATGACCGAATCACCAGCATTAAATCCGATGGTGCTAAAGACGCGAATCTTCCAACCAAGGAATTCCACGCGTGGGGTCTCCCAGGGCTCCCAGTGTTTGGGTGTCCTACCATCCGGCTCCGCGAGTGT
>JBFMAG010000133.1 GCA_040755895.1 Actinomycetota bacterium
TGGTGGTCCAAATGAGCACAAATTTGGACTTTTTATGACGACCTAATGGAGCAAAATCGCCCTTGATGGGAAACTTCACATAAATCGATGGAGATTTTTCCTCCGCATACTCGATCTCAGCCTCAGCTAGAGCGGTTTCACACCTATAACACCAATAAATGGGCTTCTTTCCCTTATAAATCAAACCTCGACCATAAAGCCTCCCAAATATCTCGATGTTGGTGGCTTCGTAGCTATAATCCAAGGTGAGGTAGGGATTTTTAAAGTCTCCACGCACTCCAAGACGTTTGAATTGTTCTCGCTGCCGGTTGACGTATTTTAAAGCATAGTTTTTACATCGCTCCCTCAACTGCATCCGGCTTATCTTGCTTCTCTCCACACCCAGTCTTTTCTCCACCTCGTGCTCGATGGGCTGCCCATGGCAATCCCAACCGGGCACGAAGGGGCAAAAGTATCCCCTCATGGACTTATATTTGACCACGATATCCTTGAGGACCTTGTTTAAAGTGTGTCCTAAATGGATATCCCCATTGGCGTAAGGTGGACCATCGTGCAGAATAAAGACGGGTCCATCCTTCGTTTGCTCCAAGATGAGTTTGTATATATCCACCCCTTCCCAAAACTTGAGTATCTCAGGCTCCCTCTGAGCCAGATTAGCCTTCATGGGAAATGCCGTCCTGGGAAGATTCAATGTTTCCTTGTAATCCACTTTTCCCGCACCTTTCATTTTTTGGTCTTTCACCTTCTCCGATGACACTTGTACTAATTCAATTGGTTAGCTCTGGAGCCAATATGGAAGACCCTCTCAGACGTCAAGGACGAGAGAGGGTCTTTACCTCGCGGTACCACCTTGCTTCCCCGATATTTTACACGGGACACTTAAGCTTGGCCACACCTGCCCGTCCGGCAGGCGGGCCTCTGGCTAGTAGCAATGCAACGGTTGCACCCGTCGGAGTCTACTCATCTCGTTCACAGTTCACAGAAAAGCTATGTAAAAGAAGGGTAAATAGTGAACAAATTTTCGGTCCGAAGCTCCGAGGTGATTTTCAATTAGCTTTCGATACCGAGCTTTCACCGTCCTCGGCTCGCTTTAAACTACCACTAATCTACTCGTCCTCTTCGCAGCCTTTAAACCATTATACTTCGATATTTTGGATTTTGATAAAAAGTAGCACAATGCCATTCCACTGTCAACCCAGGTAAACACTGAAACTTGCCTTATAGGTGTGCTACTCAACAGTAGTCAAACTTTCTTAAACCACTTTTAAATACTCTAATACGCCAAAAACATTCTTGGGAAGCTTTTTAAAGCATCTTTGTTCATGGTTTATCGTTGCACCATCTCATTCTAATTCCCTCTTCTTGAGTCCAAGTAAGACTGTCTTCGGAGAATTCCCTTTTCCTCCCCTAAAGCCACTTTTGGCGCCGGAACCAATAGAGCATTCCCAGCGCAATCAAAACCATAACCCCAAGCACAACAAAATAGCTATATCGCCACTCCAGCTCGGGCATGAACCGGAAATTCATTCCGTAGATTCCAACGATGAGAGTTAGGGGCATCATAATGGTTGCGATAATAGTCAGGGTTTTCATGATAACGTTCAGCCTATTAGAGATGGTTGAGAGATAAATCTCCATTGCGCCACTAATTATCTCGCGCAGGGTATCGATCAAATCGATAATTCTCACCAGGTGATCGTAGAGATCCTCGTAATAGGCTTCCACCGCCGGCTGTATAAAGGGAAGGTCGCGTCTGAGAATCGCGTTTACAATCTCTCGCTCTGGTGCACTGATTTTTCGAAGAGTGAGCATCTCTCGCTTGAGGGAAAAAAGCTTTCTCACCTGTGCCGGTGTCGGTTCACCAAACATCTCGTCCTCGAGAGCGTCGACCTCGTCGCTCAGCCTATCTATCAGAAGAAAATAGTTATCAACTGTAGTATCAAGGATGGTATAAACGATCATCCCAGTGCCTTGTTGGAATAGAGTTGCATCACGACTGCAGACGGAAAAGACTTGGTCAAGCACCTTGACATATCCTCTGTGAACCGAGACAAGATAATTGGTGCTAAAAACGAGGTATAAGCGGCTTAGTTCCCCCCTCTTTTCTCCGTCAATAGAGCACCAAAGTATAAAAGAAGAATCGGGAAAGTTTATGATCTTAGGTAGACTATAATCCCCTTCAATCTCGTCGATCGCCAGGGGGTGAACTTTCAACACTTCGGTGAGGAAATTATAGTCTTCCTCTTCCGGATCAATTATGTCCAGCCAGAAAACCTTGTCTTCCTTCAAATAAGAAGGTATCTTATCTATGGGAGGGGATTTCAATAGCCCGATCTTCGGCTCATAAACCAATAACCGCTTCAAATTTCACCTCATATATAAAGCGAACAAATATTCGCATATCATCTTAACCAAAATTCTAACCCAGCCAAAAATGTTTATCAACAAAAGTCTGAATACTCTCGTAGAACACGTTCTCGATTTGCATTGAGACCAGATTTTTATGCTGGGTTTCAATCCCTCATAGGTAGGCTCAAAACGAGTGCGAGGGATTTACAACAAGAGGAGAGGGAGGACTTTCAATCCCTCATAGGTAGGCTCAAAACATTTCGAGAAGCTTCCCTGGTATAACAAACTAATGACTTTCAATCCCTCATAGGTAGGCTCAAAACTCTAAAAGACTTTTATGGAAGTAAAGAGTTTCAATATATCTCTCTTCATAATTCAAAGCTAGGATATCTCTTGGATGTCGTTTTCCTTGCTTATCTGTTTCGGAGCCTTTTGTAATCTCTTTAAAATTTCCTCAATATCCCGGCTTCCCTTCTTCTTGGGCTCCTTTTTAGTCTCAGTCTCCTCTGCCATCTTTGCTTCCTCTGCGGCGCTTTCCTCCCCAGGCGGCTCAAAAACCAGGGTTTCGAGTTCTTCCCTGACTGCTTCCTCCTCAGCAAGTTCTTCCGCCCTCTCAGCAAGTTCCTCCACATGCTCCTCAGCAATCTCTTCCTCAGCGGCGGGAATCTCTTCGACTTCCTCACCTTTCAATTCCTTTTCAGCCTCAGCTATCATACTCAGGTAAGATTCTAGCATTGCCTTAAATCTCGCGCGAAACTCCTCCTCAGCCTGTTTTAAATTGCTATAGGTGACTTGGAGGTTTTGCTTCTCCTCTAGTATATCCTGGATCGTTGCCTTCGCCTTAAGTTCTGCATCTTTCACGATGAGCTCCGCTTCCTTCTTGGCGTTGGCTTGAACTTCCTCGGCCATCTTTTGAGCGGTAACGAGGGTTTTCTGAAGAGTCTGTTCAATGTTTTCGTATTGTGTCACCTTTTCCTGAAGTTTCTCAAGCTGCTCCTTCAACTCGATATTTTCCTTAAAGAGCCGCTCAAATTCCTCGGCTACTTCATCAAGGAATGCATCGACTTCCTCTTCATTGTAACCTCTTATTGCGCGTCGAAACTCTTTGTGGTGAATATCTAGGGGGGTTAATTTCATCTTCCTTCCTCCTTCTTTGAGATTTGCTTAAAGCACGAATTGGAATAGGATATTTAAAACCAACCTATGTATAAAATGTAATACTATGATGGCAATAATCGGTGATAAGTCAAGACCCATTCCACCCAGACTTACCAGGGGTAGCAATCGCCGAAATAATCTCAAGTAAGGTTCGGTGATATCATACACAAAACTCCTTATCCGCTCCGCAAATTCACTCGAAGAAAGTGGAATCCATGAAAAAATTATCCGAACGATGATTAACCAGAAGTAGACGGTGAATGAAAAATCAATGAACCGAATGACTGCTACCAGCCTTTTAACCTCCCAATTCCTGAGCGCGTTTGATCGCAGCTTCGATGGCTTTAAAGGTAGCCGCTCGCAAGCCTCCTTCTTCGAAAGCTTCCAGAGCGGCTATGGTTGTCCCTCCTGGTGACGCAACCATTTCCCTGAGCAATGCGGGATGTTTCCCAGTTTGTTTTAACATGGCTCCCGCTCCGATCAATGTTTCAACCACTAATTTGGTAGCTATCTCTCGAGTGAGTCCAAACCTAACACCCGCATCGATGAGAGCCTCCACGAAAAGATAGAAATATGCAGGACCGCTACCGCTGATGGCCGTTGCCTCATTCTGATACTTCTCATCTAATTGGATGGTCTCGCCGACTCCCGAAAAGAGCTTTGAAACCAAATCTATGCTCTCCCTTGTAGCATATCTACCGGGACTAGTCACGGAAATTCCGGCACCCACCAGAGCCGGGGAATTTGGCATAACTCGAACAAGGGGTATTTTTTTGTCCAGTTTATCGTAAATATGTTTAGTGCTTATCCCAGCAGCGATTGATATTAAAATCTGTTTTTCCTTAATTACCCGACTTATTTCCGTTAAAACACCATCTATCTGCTGGGGTTTCACGGCTAATATGACTACATCGGATTTTTCAAGAGCATTGATGTTATCTTTTGCCACCTCGACCTGATATTTCGCCTTAAGTTCAGAAAGCCTATCCTTCCTTATATCGCTCAAGATTATCTGACCGGGACTCAGGATACCTGATTTCAGGAAACCTTTGAGGAGAGCTTCACCCATCTGGCCAACACCAATTATTGCCACCCTCTTTTCCCTTGATATCCCCTTTGTTTCTTGTCCTTCCATAACAAATCCAATCATCAATGGATTTTACTTAAGATCAATAAGCGATCAGCGATTTATTTCGATTTTCGATTAGCAACAAGCGATGAGCAGTTAAAAATTTCCGAAAGTCGCTCGTCGAATATCGCTGACCAATTTAAGGTCACTGATGGCATTTCCTTGATTAATATTGATTAAAGAGTCCTCTCTCCTGCCATCTACGTTTTTCTGCCTCTGAGACCTCAACATTAATCGGGGTGAGCAAGAATACTTTTTCAGCAATCCTTTGCATTCCTCCATCCAATCCATAAGTTAGACCACTGGCGAAATCGATCAGCCGTTTTGACAGATCGGTATCCGCTAACTGCAGATTCACGATGACAGGGATGTTGGCCTTAAATTTATCGGCGATCTGTTGAGCATCGTTAAAACTTCTGGGTTCTACGATATGGACCTTCGTTTGAGGCATAGCAATGGCTCGCAGCGCTGCAGCACGCTGAGTTCTCTCGAGATCCGGAGAGCGATCGATCCTTCTTACAGAAGGTGGTGCTTGTTCATACAAATCCGTATAATCTTCCTCCTCCTCAAATTCCTCATATTCATCTTCCTCGGCCAATCCCAAATAGATGAGCGCTTTTCTTAACAGGTTTCTCATCATATACTCACCTCACCATTAATATTTGGATTGTATTACCTAATTACCTTTAAAAATACCGGTTCCAATTCTAACCATATTTGAACCTTCTTCTATGGCTATTTCAAAATCGTTGGTCATGCCCATCGATAGGTACTCCATTTCAACCCGAGGAAGATTTAATTCCTTCACATTCTCTCCAAGCTTTCTTAAGCGTCTGAAGACCGGTCTTGTTTCCTCAGTATCTTCTATCAAAGGAGCCAAAGTCATTAACCCTTTAACCACGATGTAATCGAGTTTTGCAATTTCTTTCATGAAGCTCACGAGTTTTTGAGGATCTATTCCAAATTTACTTTCCTCCCCGGAGACATTCACCTCCACCAATACCTTCTGAATCCTATTTGCTCTTTGAGCACGCTTCTGTATCTCTTGGGCTAGTCTCAAGCTATCAACGGATTGGATGAGCTCCACAAAATCTATAATGTACTTTACTTTATTCGTTTGCAAATGTCCAACGAAGTGCCATGTTGCCGCATTCCCCAGTTTTCCGAATTTTTCCCTCATCTCCTGAACTCTATTCTCTCCTATATCGGTTATCCCTGCCTCGATGGCTTGATTGATTTCTGAGACGGGGACATTCTTGGTCACGGCAACGAGTTTTATTTCCGCTGGATTACGACCTACCCTTGATGCGGCTTTTGCCATTCTATCTCTTATCGATCTTAAATTTTGGGCGATAACCAAACTCATACCTTAAACGTCCTTCAAAACTCAGCCAATATTACATGGGCGATGCTATCAGTGTGATCGCCTATTCTCTCCAAGTTCCTCAGAACATCCACGAACAATATCCCCGCCTTGGGTAGACAGATACCATCCTCAAGTCTCTTAATATGATCGACTTGAAGCTTTTTCTCAATATCATCGATTTCACTTTCTCCCTGTATCACTTTATAAGCTACCTCATTATCCTCATTTTTTAAAGCCACGACTACATCATCGTATACCTCTTTTACCTTGGAAAACATATATTGTAATTGCTCCATGGCTTTCGAAGAGAAAGGCAAATTCCGATTTATTTTATGTTCAGCTAACTGTGCAATATTATTGATGTGATCGGCTATTCTTTCGATTTCAGTTATGACGTGATTGAGTCCAGCCAACTTTCGGGATTGATCTTTAGTCAGAGGCTTTTGAGAAAGCTTCACCAAATAATCGCTAATCGCCAGGTATATTC
>JBFMAG010000134.1 GCA_040755895.1 Actinomycetota bacterium
GATTAAACCCAAAGGGGATATTAATGTGTATTAGCATCTCGGTTACTATGATCCACTCTTACTCGCCCCCCAACTTTAGTTATTTAAAAAGCTCCCAAAGCTCATCGACAGCGTTCCCGTCTTCTAAACCTACAACCTGAGCAAAACTCGGCTTTATCCTCAGGTTTTAAACAATAGGTTCCGAGTTCTTTCCAACAAGGTTTTGATAGGTTTATGCGCTGACCTGACTCTTTAGGTCTGCCTCCAGAACAATATTTCCTCTGCCAGCAGGGGTACATCTGGATAAACCTTTTCACCCCAGCCAGGTTAAGTCCATCTTTCTCGATTAGATTATGAACAAAACCTAAACGCTTAAGATCAAGGCTGGAATAGAGCCTTCGGTATCCCTGACGAGCGGGGTGAATAATTCCATTTCGCTCCCAAATTCTCAAAGTCTCCGGATGAACTTTTAGCATTTCAGCCACAACGCCGATCGGGAATACGGGCTTATCTTCCTCAGGAATCAATATCATACACCTCCAATGACTCTTCCATTATAAAATTAAAATAATATTTGTAAATAACTTCAAGAATTTTTTTGAAAACTATTCGTTACTGAAAGGATATCAAATATAGCTTGTGTGAGGGGATTTGAGGGAAAAGGATGCGGTCTTCTCCCAATCCTTATATCCCATCTCTAACTGGGCTATTTTAACGATGTTTCCCAACCTGTTAATGAAATAAGATAGCCACTCTTAACGGTCGCTGTCATTTTAACCTTTAGTTAAAACCTTTCTCAATACCTCGCGGAGAGCACTTTTAGTCCAATATTTCCATGGAGGAAACGGCTTTTCCATCGTTAAACTCCCCAAGTCATTTTCTCATAAAGGCATCAAATATAGCCCTGGCAATCATATTGCAATGCCATAATCAAAGGAGATAACCCATTCTTATTGAATACTCCCCCGACAATCCTCCTCAAATCATTAAGACTGGTAGAATAAAAAAGATGGCTTTGGCAAACACAATCGCTAGAGCCGAAATTCGCAATGGAATTGAAGTATTTGCTCAAACCTTGAGCGATATTGCACTCTTTCCTCTCAGCAGTCTCGGCATAAATAATCTCCACGAGTATAGCTTTAGCTACAAGATAATCGATATGCCAGCGAAGATTCTTCCGAGTTTTCCTATGGCGATCAATTCTCGCTTTCAAGCCACCCAGAGCTGAACCAATATATACATAATATCCGGATTTAAACTTCACCGGCCCAAGTTTGCCTATTTTAAATTCACCATCCCTGGGTAACTTCAACAGTAATCCGTAAACGCCTTTCATTTTAAATTATCTATAGGTGGTCATAAAAATCACTGGATATTTTAAGGGGTGGGCTGAAGAGGCTCTGAGCACGCCGTTAAGCAGAGCGAGCTCGAAGAGCTGCCGCAAATTATGACCCATGTACAAATTATCTCTAAAGTTGATCGGTGAAATCCTCTCTTCTAAACCAGATCTTTCTGGCACACCTGTTGATGATGTCACGGGTTCCACCACCACTCTCCACAATGTCCATGAGCATATCGGCATCGAATATCTCGATTCCGCCCACCGCGGTCGCTCCCCTCCTGAAAAATGGTTCAGGAAGCATTGAAGAAGTGGGTCCGACCACCATCACTTCTTCTGAAATTTTAGCCCGCTGTAAGTAATCCTCTATTCCCCCATAGACAAGTGCCGATCCCGTGATTATGACGGCGTGGGCACCCCTCACCGCGTCACCGACTTGAGCAGAGGTAAAATATCTAACATTTGGACATTTTAGTGCTTGTCTTTCGGGTAAGCAGCAGGTCTGCTCGTCAGGCAGGAAAGACTCTCGTTCAACTACTCTGATTTCCTGCGCACTTGCAAACCTCCTCACCAAAGGGGTAAAAAAACCAATCATCGTTATAGTCCTGCCCTGGATATCTATACACTCGGTGGGATCTCCACGCCTGTATTTTAATCGTTGGGGTATTATCAGCCAGGAGAGGGCATTTATGGTGGCAATTCCGATGGCTCGCTCCATTAAGTTACCACTCAGAGCCAGTTCAGCAAGGCAGAAGGCATCTTTCAACTCAATGGGTATCGAATCCATCTTTGGTCTATATGCAACACCGGCTTTTTGTCCGAGTTTAACCGCAATATAGCGATCACCAGTAGAAATGCGATTTACCTCTGGAGGCTTAGGGATCTGATCGTGTAATTGAGCCAGGAGTTCATCTAATATCATGGTAATTATAGGATGAGATTGAGTAGGCTTCCCACCAGGATAGCACCAACTATCATTATCCCCGCGGATTTCATCATATCTTTTACTCCCAATTCTCTAAAGAGAACCGCAAAGGTAGCCACGCAGGGAAAGTACATGGTTAGTACCACGCTGGCAATGATGAGTTGCTTCATGGTCAAGCCAAGGGGCAATAACATCCCCACCGCTACGTCTTTGCGGAGGAATCCAATGATCAAAGCGGCGGCGGTCTCTTTAGTAAGACCCAAAAGTCCCACTATCACCGGTGAAGCTATTCTTCCGACAAAATCAATTACTCCCAAGGTGTACAGAACATTAGCAATAAATACCCCCAGCAGTACATAGGGAACCCCTTCCCTCAAAAAATATTTTATTCGCATCCACAGCTTTTTTAAGAGAGCTCCCCAGTATGGAATTCGATAAGGCGGAATTTCTAAAAATATTTCTGGGCTTTCCCCTTTAAGAAGTTTATCCAGTAAGGTACCGAGGATGACCCAGACTATAAAAAGAGTGACAAAAACTATTCCTAAACCCTGGGGTCCATATTTACCCACCAATCCAACAACAACAGCCAACATAGCTGTGCAAGGAATACAAATTGCCGTTAACGTAGCAGCAATGAATCTTTGTCTCCTCGTTTCTAAAATTCTTGTGGCTAAAATTCCTGGAACATTACACCCCAAACCGAGCAACATGGGGATTATTGCAGAACCGTGTAACCCCAATCGATGCATAACATTGTCAATTAACACAGCCAAACGCGGGAGGTAACCGCAATCTTCCAAGAAGCTTAAAGTCAAATAAAAAGAGAATACGTAAGGCAAAACCATTGCAAAAGGAACGAACAAGCCCGTGGTGAGGACCCCCATGGACTGAGTGTAGTCAATCTCCCCTTTTATTAAAGTTCCGATCAGGATGTCGTGCAGAAATCCAGGTCCTAGCAGCTGACTTATTTTCATAGCCAGTGGTGTATAGAGTTCAAATAGAGGCTCAAATACGTATCCGATTAATCCTTCACCGATGAATCTTGTGATTTGAAAAGCAAGATACATGACGAGTATGGAGAGAGGAATTCCCGTTACAGGCTTGATGCTCAAATCCCCGAGTTTTTCCAAAGGAGTGTGATGGCGATGGGTGACGCTTTGAACCTGTGCTATCATCTTTCCAATGTCTCCCCACTTTTCGTGGTCAGTACTTCTATAAACTGAAATCCTTGCATGTGGCAAGCGGGAGACTAGTTCCTTGATTCCTTCACCGGTGACAGCAACGGTGGGGACTACGGGTACCCCCAAAAGTTTCTCAAGCTTTTTTACATCGATCTTTATCCCTATGTGCTTAGCTTCATCCCAAAGATTAAGTGCCATGATTAAGGGCACCTTCTTCTCTATGAGTTGAAGCGTGAGGTACAAGTTCCTTTCTAAATTTGTAGCATCAACGACCTGGATAACCACATCTCCCTCATGCAACATCTCCACAGCTACTTCTTCCGCTTTTGAAACGGGTTCAAGAGTATACGTCCCCGGTACGTCTATGACCTCTGCCCTCTCCCCATTGAGCTTCATGGTGCCCTTGGTGAATTCCACTGTGGTACCGGGATAATTGGAGGCGATGACATCGGTTCCCGTTAACCTAGAAAAAATGACACTTTTGCCAACGTTGGGGTTCCCCATGAGGAGTATCCTCATTCCTCAATCTCCTCGACGAAGATTTTCATGGACATGCCCCTTCCCAAAGCAACTCGGGTACCATCAACCTCAACTACGATGGGTCCCCTCAAGGGCTCGGAGGCAACCTTTCGCACAATCTTTCCTACTCTCAAACCCAGAGCCGCTATTCTCCTCTGAAAACCGAATCCACCCATTATGCGTTTTATCTCCGCAGGTCTTTCAATTTCCAGTTCGTCCAAGGTTACCTCCATAATCTCACCTCGTAACCTCCTCTTCCTTCTTGAAATCCTTCGGATCCCCTACCGGTCTGTGAGACCTTAGATTTTCCGACATTTTGAACAATAACCATAGAATTCCAATTGGTGATCGATGATCTTAAACCCAAGCTTTCCGCTCAACTCCTTCTCAAGCTTGTCGACAGCTTCGAGCTTTGCCACAACTTGCTCATCAAATTCCTCGATACTTCCACATTTTAGACAAACCAAATGATGGTGATGCTCGGGGCTAATCTCATAATGTTGGTGCCCCTCACCAAAACCCAAACCATTGACGACTCCGAGCTTTTTCAGTAAATCTAGGGTGCGATAAACCGTAGCCAATCCAACTGGAGGGCATTCTCTATTTACCAAATGGTAAATTTCTTCAGCATCGAGATGCCCCTCAGCCAGACCTATGGCCTTTAGAATTCGAACCCTCTGTGGGGTGAGCTTAAATCCTTTCGATTTTAACTTCCTAAAATATTCATCTACTCTGTGCATCGGCTAGGTAATTGAGAATTATTCTCAATTAAATTTTTACCATGTGGGTAGCCAAATGTCAACCAAGTATATGTAGCGCGGGAGCTCGTCTCCCGCATTCTTTGGTCGGGGACCCGCCTACCTGCCTGTCAGCAGACACGGCCGGACGGCAGGTAAACCCCGACCCCACATCTATGCTTATCACCCTACTTATCACCGCGTAGGTGATAATGGGGTTATAGAAAATTTGTGTTGCCCGTATCTAAAATAATCTTCTTACGTTTTTATAAACGGAACAAAAAAGATCGAAATGAAAGGAGGCGCTAAGAATGAACGTCAAGAAAATAATCTCAACGCTCATTGTCGCCCTGCTCATTTTGTCAGCTGCAGCTCCAGCTATAGCAACTGAAGAAGAGCCAGAACCAGGACTGACTCCAGATAGCCCCTTCTACTTCCTGAAGACCTGGGTTGAGAAGATTCAGCTTTTCTTCACCTTCTCACCCAAGGGCAAAGTGACTCTTCTAATGAAGTTCGCAGAAACGAGATTGGCTGAAGCTCAAGCTATGGTGAAGAGAGGTAAACCCGAAATAGCTGAAAAATGCGTGGATTGCTACGAGAAATGTCTGGAGAGAGCTGGGGAAGAAATTAAGAAAAAGGATAAAGTGGACAAAGACGTCTATGAAACAGTGGCCGAAGCCACATCAAAGCATACTGCAGTATTACAGGGACTCCCGGAGAAAGTATCCGAGCAAGCCCAAGATGCGATCGAGCATGCGATCGAAGTCTCCAGAAGGGGACACGACAGGGCTCTCGAGGCTCTAGAAAGGAAAGGACCTCCAGAAGAAAAAGGTAAATATCGGAAGGAATATCAACCAAAGGTTCGAGAAAACTATGAAAACAGGGAACGAACCAGACACGAGGAGGAGGAAAACGATCACGAGGAGGAGGAAAACGAACTTCGCATCCGAGAAGAATACCAAAATAGAGAAAAACCCCAAAGTGACAAAGAAGACTAATGGAAACCTCCAATTAGACCCGAGGAGAAGGAAGAATAGTTGCAACAGAAACTATTCTTCCTTCATCCAACACCATTACTCTGTCACAGACCTTTGAGATCATCTCCGCATCATGAGATACTAAAACTATGGTTAAATCCTTCTTGAGTTCATTGAGCTTATCAACCAACATACGCATGTGGTATCCGTCCATGCCGCTGGTGGGCTCATCGAGGATCAGCACTTCTGGTTTTCTCACAAGTGTTGAGGCTATTGTTACTCTTTGCTTCTGCCCCTCGCTCAAAGAATGAGGATGTCTATCCCTTAACTCCCAAAGACCCATCATCTCAAGTGCATCTTTAACACGTTCTTTGATCCCTCTTTCGGGCAAATTCTGATATTTCAGTCCAAATGAAACCTCATTATATACGGTGTCCATGAATAGTTGATGATCTGGATTCTGAAGGACCAATCCAACTTTCCTTGCCAACGTCGATACATCCACTTTGTGAGTATCGGTTCCGTCCACGATTACCTTCCCTCTCGTGGGTTTCAATAGACCAACGAAACACTTGACCAGCGTGGTCTTTCCAGAACCGTTTGAGCCCATTATTCCAATGGCTTCACCATCGTAAATCTCTGTACTAACGTTCTCAATTGCAAATTCCTCTCCGTAGGAATAATGGAGATTCAGAACTTTAACTAAAGGATCTGCGGAATCACTCCGCTCGGAAAGGTTTGCCAGAGAAAACCCGGCTTTGGGACTACGAATACCGAATTTACGAACTTGATCCTTGAGCAAGATACTCGGCGAATCGATGAGCTTAATTTCCCCGGAATCCATTATTATCACTTTATCTGCACATTTAATTGCATGATCTATTCTGTGTTCAATCAAAACTATCGTTTTCCCGCTTCTTTTCAAATCTTCTAGTACCTCAAAGAGCTCTTGAGTTCCTCTGGCATCCAAATTGGAAGTCGGTTCATCAAGGATTAAGATATCTGGGAACATCGAGAGATTCGCCGCAATCGCCACTCTCTGTTTTTGACCATCGGAGAGCTCAAAAACTGATTTCGATCTGGACTCTTTCATGCCCACACATTCAAGAGCCCAGTCCACCCTTCTTTCAAGGTCCTCTCTGGGTACTCCAAAGTTTTCTGGACCGAATGCCACTTCATTTTCAACTGTCAGAGTGAAAAGTTGAGATGTTGGATTCTGGAAAACCATGCCCACATGCCGAGCCAATTTCCAGATGGGATGTTTCCCAACCTCTTTTCCGTGAACCAGCACTCTGCCATTTATTTCCCCGCCAAAGAGATGTGGGATAAGCCCATTAATGCACCTCACCAAGGTCGATTTCCCACAACCGCTTTTGCCAACAACTAAAACAAACTCTCCTCTTTCGATTTCCAGGTTAACATCCTTCAACGTGGGTTGATCGGAGTTAGGATAAGTGTATGTAAGATCCTCGATCACAATCACGGAATCCGTCACGGAATCAGCACTCTCCACCGGTCAACGACTAAAAGTGCTATGGTTAAAACCATCATCACAAGAAGGAAAACGTAATCATTTCTCCGAAATTTTATTTCCTTCAGCGTAGTTCTCTTATATGGAGCTCCAAATCCCCTTGTTTCCGTAGCCGCAGCCAGCTCATCAGATATTTTGATGGAGCGAATGGTTATTGGAATTATGATCCCTCTATAGTAACTTCCTGGCTGCTTTAGGATATCTCTCGCACATAGTTTCAGCCCCTTCAGCCTCAATGAATCCAATATCGACGTAACTTCCTCCATAAGGGTGGGGACAAATCTTATGGTTGTAGTGAATATAAAAGTTATCGATGAAGGAACTTTCATTTTTTCCAGGGCTTTGGCTAAATCATTGGGTGAGGTGGTAAGGGCAAATAGCAATCCTGCACTGGTCATAGCGTACATCTTCATACAAAATCTTCCTATGTAGGTCCAATCTTTGGTGAATATAAATCCAAAAATGGCAAGGATAACACCAATGAACCCAAATAATATCAGAAATCTTCTGGCCTCTTTAAATGTTTTGGAAAAATACAGACCGAATAGCAGAACAATAATTAGGATAATCAAGCACACGATGCTATCCACTACGAGACTGAGTATGGTGATTAAAAAGACCAAGCCCATTTTGGTTCTGGGATCCAATCCATGAATGGACGATTTCTTTGCCAAGAATCTCCCAAATTTGGATGTGGGTAGCATCTTTATTGGATCACCCCAGCTTTTTTCAGCTCCCCTGATATGCTTGTTCCAATATACCCACCGGCGGCTCCCAAGATGGAGCAAACAGCAGAGATTGCAAGGATAACAAAAGGATTCATTATAGCTCTTGGAAAGCCGAAAAGTATCATCAAAATGAAAATGATCAAAGTTCCAGCAAAAACTTTGTTTGCACAAGCCAAGATGATCAATTTCCTACTTGAGTAATCACCACGGAGGAGTTTCGTGATTATATCTCCGAATATCCCACCAATGGCCGATGAAGGGAATAAAATTGGCACAGCAGGGGATATAAAACCATGGAAAAGCCCGGTTGTTATTCCGATGAGACTCAATGTTCCAACCTTTTTAACCTTAGCAAGTCCTATGGCGATCACGATGCTGCCAAAAAATCCCGCGGTCATTGATTTAAGACCGGGTGCACCTGGAGCGATTGCCGCTGCGGTCATATTCACCACCCAAACCACCACGATGGTCATCACACATATCATGCCAATGAAGACAAGTTCTCTTCGGTCAAAATATTCCATGACATCATCTCCTTTCGGAAAAATAAAAGACCACAAAGATTCCCCGGTTTTCAAACCGATTTTGAGACCTTCGTAGTCCCATTAGAAAAATTAATTTAGAACTGCTTATAGCTTCTCTTCTATCCAACCTTCGATTTCCAAGTATGCCCCCTTTAATTTCTCAATTTGTTCATCGGTGGCATCCCAGTAACCTCGCTTGTTCGCCTCAAGCAACCTGTTGACTATTTCTGCGGTGGCGAAGCGGTTATTTTCCGCCATTCGTTTTCGCATTTCCTCATCGAAGATATAGCGTTCAGCGATCCCACTCCATATCCAGTTGTCCACACGATTGGTGGTCGCCGCCAAGCCCAGTACATATTCCACTCTGTCCGCAATCTTCTGAGCACCGTGGAAGTCGTGTTTCAACATCCCATCGATCCACTTTGGATTGAGAAGTCTGGCTCTCACCCCTCTCTCAATGGCATCCTCCACATTCTCGGTTTTTATAATCTCTTTTGTGGTGTCGGAGATGAGCATCTCCGGTTTTTTGCCACTTGTGGTTTCAACTGCCTTGGACAGTCCTCCAAAGAACTCGTAGTAATGGTCGAGCTCTATTATCTCGTATTCATGCGTGTCTCTTACCTGGGAGACCAATTCCACCTTTGAGAGCATCGCCTTTAAAACCTTTTCCGCTTCAACAGCGTGAAGATTATAACCGTAAGCATGTTTCATGCTTGAGATGTACACCTTACCTATGGTCTTCTCCTCCTTCCAGTTCGACGTCTCAATGAGATTGGTCACCCTTGTGGCATACTGGGCGGCGCTCGGTCCATAGATTCTAGCATTTGCCATTTTCTCCCTATGCTCAACTCCAGGCTCAATCTCCTCTAGGATTTCCGTGGAGTGTTTCTTAACATAATTCATATTCTCGCTCTCATCTAAGGATGCAACCAGGTTGAAGGCCTCATCCAACAACTTGATAACATTCGGGAATGTGTCTCTGAAGATGCCGCAGATGGTCACCAGGACATCTATTCGGGGACGACCCAGTTCCTCAAGGGGGATAACTTTTAATCTCTTATCCCAAACTGAGCCAATTGGTCTCACGCCGATGTATCTCAGTATCTGACCGATTGTTTCGCCTCTGGTCTTCATGGTCTCAAAGCCCCAAAGGACTACCCCTACGCTCTCCGGATATCCGTGAATATGACGATACCGTTTAAGCGTATTTTCGGCTATCTCTGAGCCACGCTCATAAGCAGCATCGCTGGGGACCATCCGGGGATCGAATTGAAAGGTATTGCTACCCGTGGGAAGAACATCGGGGGTGCGTATGGGATCTCCCCCAATGTTTGGATAAGTATACCTCCCTTCCAAGGCGTGGATGAGACCTCCAAGCTCATCTCCCCTCCTATAGTCCTCGATGACTTTCAGCCCAAACTTCAAAGTTTTCTCAAGCTCAAAGGTTAGATCCTTCGATACTTCAACCGACTTCAAAGCATCATTCAGCGATTCAAACAGTACCTTCCTCGCGAGATCTCTTGCCTTGGATTCGATATCCTCCAAAATTTGGGCATATGTCTTTCCCCCCAAAGACTCGCCAGGATTCTTCATCGCCCAATCATAATTTATACCTTGAGATTCAAGGAGTATCCGATGGAGTGATTTAATCTCCCCCCTATCGTAACGAAGAATGAAGGTGAGGAACTCAACCAATCCATCGTCATCGTATTTTTCGCCCATTATATGCAAGCCCTTAGGGATAATGGATCGTTTAATCTCAAATATTTCACTGTGAATTTCCTCTATGGATTCGCTCCGGAAATTCAGTTCTTTGGTAACTTTGAGGATTTGCTCCTCGACCCTCTGAGCTCTGAGCGGATCTTGAACCCTCGCCTCATTATATTCGGCGATCAAATCATCCAGTTTCGAAAGTTCATCGTAGAGACTGGAAGAGGTAAATGTGGGAGTCATGTGATTAACGATGGTGGCGTAACTTCTCCTCTTGGCGATGGTTGCCTCCGAGGAGTTGGTAACCCAATAGATATAAATATGGGGCAGATTCCCAATCAAGTTATCGGGAAAGCATTCCCGGGAGAGCCCAATCTCTTTCCCAGCGGTGAATTCCAGAGTTCCGTGAGTACCCACGTGAACAACGGCATCAGCTTTGAATTCGTTCTCTAACCACTTATAGAAGGCAATATACTGGTGATGTGGTGCCAGAGCTTTATCGTGATACGCCTTCTCAGGATTCTCATGAACACCCCTGGATGGTTGAATGCCCACAAAGATATTTCCGAATTCGATGCCCGGGATGAGTAGCCTACCATTGTGGACCATCACATTTCCCGGGGGAGAACCCCAGTCACGGATCACCGATTCTTTGATGCTTTCGGGAAGCTCATCAAACCATTTGGAATACGTGGGGCGATCAATATTTATGAGATTGGCTATCAACTTTTTCTGAGCAATCCATTTGCCAGAGTTTACTACCGACTGCTCTAAAAATAGTTCATGTAAGGATTTTTCCGGCAAGTCACCCACACTATAACCTTCCTTTTTTAATCTCTGTAATATCCTTTTCATGCTTTCAAATACATCGAGATAAGCGGCACTGCCCAGATTGTCTTCACCCGGTGGATAATTGAATATGATGAAGGCAATCCTCTTATTGGAATTCCTTTTTCCGTGAAGCTTCACCCAATTCAAAACTCTTTGCGCCATTCTTTCAATGCGATCATCAATGGGCAGAATGGTCTTCACTCTGCCTTCGATATTCCGGTCGTATCCGACCTCAGCGAGACCACTCGATGGTATTGGCTCAATAATTCCATCGAGTTCAGGAAGGGTAACGGCGGTGACGACCTCCAGGGGGGATAGACCGATCTCTGAAGCTTTCCACTTTTGAATCTCCCGCATGAGCATGGGTGTGCCGTCAAAGACGGGTACATCGAGGTTCTGCAGAGTATCTAAAGTGACCTGTGGATCTCCACCGAGAGGTCCTCCATTAAGTCTAAACCATCGAAAGCTGACCACGGCATCGACGATGGGTTTCCCATTCTTGTAGAAAAACTCCTTGATATCCTTGCAACCTTCCATGGAACTTGAAAAAGTTGGAATGATATTGGCGTAGGGTTTTAGCTTTTCCATGAGGGCCTTGATGCCCACATAGCACTCCTCAAGATGCATGCCTCCGAAAGAAAGCATTCCCACGGTATATGGTTTCTCGAGTTTATGATCCCGTAGATAAGCATCCAAGGTACCATAAAACTTTTGTTCAAAGGGATCGTAGATTCCCTCTTCGGGATACTCTATTGGAGGATTGAGTTTAACCTTGACCCTATTTTTTCCGTAATTTTTAACGATGAAAAGCAATAGGTTCTTTATATTCTCCGTTCCGCCATTGCTCCAGTATTTCATGGCAATTATCCAATTTCTGGCGTGCTTTAAGAAACCGAGGGGAAGAATTTTGCCCATCTTATCGATCATGTTCGAGATTTTCTGAATCTTTTTATAATCAATGCCGGTGGTTTTCCTGCGTTGCATGATCTTATCCATGGAGAATGACCCCATCCTGGTGAGGCTCAATACGTACTCCGATCCTCCACAGAGCACGATCACGGTATTCTTTGTACTGGAGAGTGTCTCGGAAACAATCTTTGAGGGACGCCCTCCGCCCCTAATGTCGATGAGCACGATATCCGCGTTCTGTAGATTCTTCCCTAAGGTGCTATCCTCCACTAATTCTTCTTCAATCTCGTGCCAGTTGTATAGCCTCACTTTGATGATGTCCCCATATTCTTCCCTGATCTGTTGCAGGGCTTCGGATATCCACTTCGACATGGAAGTCGACGTAAGTATCGCCGTGATCCTTGTGGGCACCAGTTCAGGCAATTTCATCACCAACCTCCCACGAAGTTCATGGTATTATCGCTTTCTCATCGAACATTTTTGCTAGCATCTGCAGATTGGTTGAAGTTGCGCGGATCAGGTGAGTGCTCGCCAATTAAGGTCCCTTCTAACCTCCCTTGATCTATGCCGAATTCTTCAAAGGGCTTGCGTCTCATCCGGTGAAGCAGAGCTAAATCGGCGCCTTCCCTCACGTCCTCCTCCGTGACTTGGGTGCGCCCGTGGAAAGCCGCGGTGGTCTTGGCAACTTTCATCATGGTGATATCTGCCCTGTGACCGTGAACCTTCATCTCAACGGCAATTTCGGCGATGAGTTTGAGCATCTCTTCCGAAATTTCCACTCCATCCAGAATCTTCTTGGCAGAGATGATCTTCTTTCTCAATTCCTCTTGAGCCCCCTCCCACTCAGAGGCAAAGGCTATGGGATCATCCTCATAACTGGAACGTCGCTTGACTACCTCTACCCTCAAATCTGGGTCAGCGATTCCTTCAATTTTCACACACAGTCCAAAGCGATCCAGAAGCTGCGGTCTCAATTCTCCCTCCTCAGGGTTCATCGTTCCCACCAAGATGAAGTGGGCTGGGTGGGAGTAGGATACACCCTCCCTTTCGACTGTATTCACTCCCATAGCCGCTGAATCCAGAAGGACATCGACGATGTGATCGTCGAGAAGATTGACCTCATCCACATAGAGTATTCCCCGATGAGCCTCAGCCAAAACTCCTGGCTCAAAGCGCTTCTCGCCTCGCTTTATAGCGTACTCTATATCAAGGGTGCCAACTACCCTATCCTCGGTGGCACTCACGGGCAGATCTATCACCCGCATCTTTCTGAGAATCGTCTCAAACTTTCCTCCGTGATTGAATCTCTCCAAACATCTTTCACACATCTCATTTTTATCACGCGGATTGCAACCGTAGGGACAATCCTTGACCACCTCAATTTCAGGAAGAAGATCAGCGAGGGCTCTTACGGCGGTGGACTTTGCGGTGCCTTTCTCGCCACGTATCAGAACCCCGCCTATCTTGGGATTTATAGCGTTGAGGATCAGCGCCATTTTCATCTTCTCTTGACCAACGATCGCCGTAAATGGATAAATTACCTTCTCATAACAGGACATTATCCTCACCTTCTCCTTAAAGTTATTGGAGCATCTCTTTTATCACCTGTACTATGCTTGAAGCTCTGAGATCCTCCAGTCTAAAGTATTGTCCACCCAGGGCTTGAGCCAACTCCTCAGCCAAACCAAAGTTTATGAATCCATTAGCTTCGGCGTCGATCACCAAACTTTTTACCCTCTCTTCGGTTCTAATCACCGAAGCCACTCTCAAAGCCTCGGTGAAGGGATCGTCCTCTCCGATGCTCACATTGGCTTTTCCATCGGTGATTACCACCAGCAGGGGTGAGATGTTTGGATCCTTTCGGAGGTGATTTTTTGCCACCTTATGAGCCAAAGCCAATCCACGGGAGAGAGGTGTCCTGCCACCCGTGGGTAGCTCTTCCAGCCTCTTTTGAGCTAACTCCACACTGCTGGTCGGAGGGAGCAAGATTTCAGCAGCGCTTTTTCTGAAAGTCACCATTCCCACCTTATCCCTTTTCTGATAGGCATCCAGTAGCAGGGATAAAATCGCCCCCTTGGCCTCGATCATTCTCCTGTTTGCACCCATGGAGCCACTGGCATCGACGACGAAGAGAAGGAAATTGCCTATCCTTTTTTCTCTGATCTTTTCCCGAATATCCTCCGTCTCAATGGCGATCGCCAGATCATTTCTCTTTCGTCTCAGCTGGTACGGTGCCGCCGCTCTCAAGGTAGCATCAAGAGCTATGTCGCCGCTCATTCTGACCTCGGTCGATTTAACATAGCGTCCCGATTTTGATGCCGTCTTGGTGCGGCTCCTGCGTCCCGAGCCCCTCCGAAGGATTCCATCCCGTCCGTGCTCAATGCGGCGAACTGGGAATGGTTTTCCTACGGCGAATACAATTTCCTGGATGAGACGAGGGGAACCATCTTGGCTCTGGGGACGAGATGGTGGCTTCTTGTGCTCTCTCTGTTCCTTTTGTTCCTCTCTATCCTCCTCTCTATCCTCCTCCCTCTCCTTCCGATTCTGCTCCTCACGATGAGGAGGCTCTGGTGGAGGTTGCTGCTTACGAAGTGGAGGAACCTCTCTCATTCGATGGGGCAAAACCAACTCCGCCGCCTCGAAGATTTCTTCTTCCCCAACCTCATTTTGACTCTTTAGGGCGGCGATTGTCCGAGCGGTCATATCCATGACGACATCGGCTCTGTGTCCAGCGACGCAATTTTCCAAACAGATGCGGGCTATGAGCTTAAGGGAATCGGAGGATATCATCACATCCTCTAATCTTTCTTGGGCGGCGAAGATTTGCTCCGTTAACCTCTTCTGCTCAGGTCTCCATTTCTCGATAAAGGCTTCTGGGTCCACATCATATTCCTCACGCCTCTTGATGAGCTCCACCCGTTGCTCTGGATCGCTTATCCCCTCGATCCTCACGCAGAGACCGAAGCGATCCAGAAGCTGCGGTCTCAATTCCCCCTCCTCGGGGTTCATCGTTCCCACCAGGATGAAGTGGGCGGGGTGGGAATAGGATACACCCTCCCTTTCGACTTCATTGATACCCATAGCCGCCGCGTCGAGTAGGACATCGACAATGTGATCGTTAAGCAGGTTTACTTCGTCCACATAGATGATGCCTCTGTTTGCCAGAGCCAAGAGTCCGGGCTCAAAGCGCTTCCTGCCTTCCCTTATGGCGTATTCAAAGTCGATGCTTCCCACTACCCTATCCTCGGTGGCGCTCACCGGCAGTTCCACGACCCAAACTTTCCTCTTCCTGCTGGGCAAACTTTTGTCGAGAAAGATTCTTTCCTTACATTCGGGGCACACTTTGGAAAGATCATGTGGGTCACAGCTATAGGGACAGCCTTCGACGACTTCTATTTCGGGCAATAGATCAGCGAGTCCCCGAACAGCGGTCGATTTGGCAGTTCCTTTATGACCTCTGATCAATACCCCGCCTATCTTGGGATTTATGGCGTTGAGGATCAGCGCCATTTTCATCTTCTCTTGACCCACGATCGCCGTAAATGGATACACCGAGTCCCTAAAACAGCTCAAACCCTTCACCTCTCATTTAGAAGTTGCATCTGCTATCCCTAACCTCACCAGCTAAGTCTGCCACATGAGCATTTTAAAGAATGGGTTCTTTGGTCAAAATAATTTTGTTTAGAAAATTTCTCAAACTTTCCGCTATGCTGGGGCAGGCAGAAGCCCCTCAAATCCCTGCCTGCCCGTGCAGCACCGCGGATCCAGAGGATATGAGGTGTCTGCCTGCACCCCACGGACTGGCAAGACAAATAAAAAACCACGAAAACCCCACCTTCGACCAGGTCTAAAACCTTCGTGGTCTCAGTTACAAACATCATGTATAGCCTTATTTGCAAATCCTTATTCCCAAATCCAACTAAAAAAAGACCAAAAAGCTCCAACCTTCGGGTTAGAATAGACCTTCGTGGTCTTACTTCACTGTTTATATTCGACGGATATTTTAAATTTCCTTCTTAAAAATTGATATCTTTTGCTGTGTACTACTTATACAAATTTGTGGAATCCGGTTTACAACAGGCAGACATCTGTCCACTTACAGAGATGTTCCTTAAAAACTGCGGGAAATTGGGAAATGACCTCCCAAATTTTAGAGGCGGGTGTAACATTCGCGAATTTACCTGCCATGTCTACTTAAATTTAAGGGCTGACCAGGATTAGCTTGCCGGTCTTGGAATCTTTATATACTACTCCCATTTCCTCATATCCCTCACCGGTTCCTGATACCAGCGGTGGGGGAGTTTTAATTTCTTTCCCCTTCTCTATCTTGACTATCTTTTTAATTGCCTCCACCATTCTTCTTCTTTCTTCCAAAGAAGTATCTTTAAAAATCACATTCTGGAGATTCCAGGAGAGAACAAGCATTACAATTAAGCCACAAGCAAAGACCAGCATGGCATCTACCAGGTTAGCCACTCCCGACATAGGATTAATATCTTCTTCTAATCGGGGCAAAATCTTCCGCTTTCTTGCCATTTTCCAACACCTCCAGTAAAGGATCTATCAAAGCTTCCAGGGTGCTTATGTGTTCTTCGTACCATCTTTTTCTAATCTTAGAAATGGTATAGCCAATGCAACCTGCTGCCAATCCAACAATAGTAGTATCAAAAGCAATGATGACGGCTTGAGCCAAAGTGTGAACATCTCCTCTTCCCAATGCTGCAAGACCTGGACCCAAAGGAATTAGAGTTCCCATCAACCCCAAAGCAGGACCCCAGCGGGCAAGCATATCAGTCTTTTCAAGCGTTTGAGCTGCTTTGAGCTCTTCTTCCTCAATCAACTTTCGAGCCAAGGCATTTAGGGAATCATTGGTCAAATAGTTATGAGAGACTATTTTCTCCAGGATGTTTTTCTGATTTTGTGAAAGGGTGTTGGCAGAAATCGCTTCTCTTATCTCATTTGTGTTGTGCAGTTTCTTAATTATTTCTCCAATTTCTTCACTGCTTACTTTTGTTCTTTGTGAATATTCCGAAACTAGACTCCCTAACTCAATAACACCAAAAGTTATGCAGATAAGTAGCCCTATAATATCGGGGATGAGTAAGCTTTGTGAAATTAAATGTAAAGCCTTGCTTAAGAATTCACTTCCTGGAACAATCATAAGAATCGCTCCTCCATTTCTTCAGAGTGACCCTGAGCATAGTCGAAGGGTCACCTCAATATACTTTTCTTTCTTGATTTATAAAAACCTAATACCCCCAGAAATATTACAAATACCACACCGGCTAGGGATGCTTTAATTGATGGGATGGTCAAAGGGCTCATCTTAAACTTTTGTAAAGTTGGAATATTGGGCATGATTATAGCCGAAGCTAAAAAGTAAAAACCAACAAAAAGCATTAGGTTTCCTAAAAGAACAGGGTAGGGTTTCCTGGTCAATTTCACAATTCCTTCAGATAAAAGGTAAGTAGTAAGGATGGTTACTCCCAGGACAAGAGCGGTATACTTGCCTAAGATTGCTGAGGACACGCCAATAACCGGAGAGGCGAGACCAATTGTCAACAGAACCGAAGCATAACAACAGGGACAAGGAGCAGCAAGAGCCAGACAGCAAGTAGCTGCTTTATTTTTCCCGTGAACCTTCCACTCCCTGAGCGTATGGAGCCCGGCCCCAAATATAATTAGAGACATAATCATGAAGATAAGGTAATTGTAGGTAGAAGCTAATTTATGAAGGAGATTTAAGTGCTTTGAGACCACAATTACCAGCCCCAACAAGGCTAGAGAATATATACACGTAATAAGAATAGCTATTCTCCTGGAAAGTCCGCTAAACCCCAGAGCAAGTCCTATTTTTATTCCAAAGATTATGGTGGCAGAGAGGATGCCTATCCTCCAAAGCATTGAAATCATTGAGCTAGTCTACCTCCTCATAATCTTGGTCAAAAATGCCAGGATGCTTTCCTTAAAGTAACCCACGGACCCCAAGGCAACGAAGAGAAGAACACCAAAGATAGCAGCAAGGGGTATCCATCCCCTGCCAGCAGCGGGAGTTCCTACCCCAGCTTTCTTGACTTCATACGCTCTTTTTCTACCAGCGCTCGCTTCTGGTGAAGGCGTTTGGGCTTCACCTGGCGAGGGTGCTTCGGCTCGGGCAGGAGTTTCTCCTGCCAAAACAGATAGTGGGGCTTGAGCTGCATAAGTCCCGGGGGCTCTACCCGGTCTTGTCCCCGGCGAAGCTGATGGTTGCGCGGGCGTTTCGGAAGAAGTCTCCGCAACCAAAGGTTGCTCTACAATTCCCGGCGTTGATGTTTCTGGAAGAGCTCCCGTGACGGGCAGTTGCTCTGGCTTTGGAAGTAAAGCCTCTAGCTGTTCCGGGGTGAGTATAGACTGTCCAGTAGCGGTCAAAATAGCTTGGTGTAAAGTTAAAAGAAGATTTGAGTTAACAAAACTCGTTGCCCACTTCATCATAGCGATATTTCCACAACTACAGTCGCAGCAGCTTGGCCCGTGCTGAGCAATGAGACTCGCCCAGGTGTTAGCAATTTCTCTAAGAGTCGCTTCATCAGCTTGCCAGAATTCCTTTTGAGCAGCAGTGAGCAAAGTACCTGTGATACTGATCATGGCATAGGCATTGTTTCCTTGGGAGAGCCACTCGCTCACCCCGAGGTTGTATTTGTCTCTCACATAAACATCCGTTACCTCATTCCACATCCAGTCTTGCACTAAGTTTGGATTTGTAACTTGCCACCCCCACAAATAAGCTACAAACTTATTGGATATGGTCCTGGCACCACTATAACCTTCACTCATCATTCCTTGAATCCACTCGGGATTGTAGTACCTTGTTCTCATCTCCCTAGTCATGAACTGCAACAATGAAGTAATTTCGGGATTCGCCGGATTGGCGTAGTAGAGGACATTCAGACTTGGCGCCGTTCCATTGACCATCTCGATAGCCATGGACAGTCCGCCGTAGTAATCATAATAGTCATCGTTGTCTAGTACGCCATAGAGATTAGTGCTCCTACTATGATAGGCAATGGTTACTCCCTGAAGTAAATCTTCAAATAAGTCTAGGTTAGTACTACCCCAACCGCGCTCGGTATAGGAATGGCTCATTCGGGTGAGATACACATCTGCCACTTGTTCTCGATTCTCCCAGGTCCACGATTGCTCTACCGCTTTGTGTACCCCAGCGCCGTAATCACCCACGGGGGGAGCAAATATCCGTGTTATGGCCAGTTCTCCTGCATCGTTTGCTAAGATGCCTAGACCAATGAACTCATCGGCAAGTTCAATCCAGTGCTTGGCAATATAATTTTGCTCGATTGGGTCGGCTCCTTTGAAACCTGTGTATTTTGCATCTACTAAGGTTTTGAGTGTGTAGTCAAGACTATCTCTAAGATCCGGACGTGCTGCTACTATTGTGTTATAAGAAGCAGCCAGTGCAGCTCTGAAGGAACGATCCATGTTAATTAGAACCCTGGGAAATAGATCTCTGAATAGACCACTTGTTGTGACCACCACGTCTATTCTTGGTCGCTCCGTTAGAGAAGAAAGCCCTTTAGAAGCTCTCATAGCATTAAGGTCAGATAAGAGCGTGCTCAGAGGAGTGGCTTTCATCTTATTTATCGCTCCAGCCGCAGTCCATGTTGGTTCTATACCCAATATCCTAAGGACAAAAGAGACCATAGTCCCGTCGTCCCTCGCTGTTTCAACACACCACACAACAGCCGCTATCTTCTCCGGTAGGCTCTCAAGTTGAGATAAAGCCATATCCGCGAGTTTCTTTCCAAGATTCCAGGCTACTTTCGTTGGTAGAAGATTTTCTGAGATTCCATAAAAGTTTTTCCCTGTGGGTATTGCTCCCGGATTTCTTATTGGGTCGTTTCCAGTAGACGGAGTTATATAACCGCCATTTAAGGCGTCGACAAGGGAGTTTAACTCTGAACTGAAGCTTGCTATTATTTTATCCGCGTAACCCTTTGCTTCATTTAGCTCCATTTGAAGTCGCGGATTAGAGGTTAAATCAGCTACAGTTTTTTGACCAGTTAATAACTGCAATACCCAATTTTGTGCCTGATTGTTCAACTTTTCTGCCTGGTCTAGGGTTAAATTATCAAAGTCCCAACCATTCTCCTGAGCTAAAAGCCTTTGCAAAGAAGGATTAGCAACTCCACCATCCGCCGAAACCATTGAAGTTGCCAGTAAGGCTATTTCTTCATCGGTCCATGATTTACCGAAGATATGCAAACCGTAAGGCATGAGGATCTGTTGTAGATTCATAAGGTATTCATGGAGTTTGTCTATGTCTTCATCTGTAATATTATTTGGATCTTCTATGCCCAAATCAGTACAGAGATTGAGCTCCCTTATCTTTTCTTTTATCTTGGTCTTATACTCTTCTTTCATGGGATTATCTGAAGGTGTTTTCTCGTAGTCATCGACGAGTCCTTTAAGCTCCACAAAACCTCCATAAAGGGTGGTTGTCTTAAGCGGCGGGGTTAGGTGATCTACTATAACCGCAAGACCTCTTCTCTTAGCTTGCAGCCCCTCCCCAACACCATCTACGATGTAGATGTACACTGAGGGGGTATCAGCTATCATTATGTCCGAATAGTCAAAATCAGCCAGTGCGACTTGTTTTCTGGGAAGCCATTCGTAAGTAGCGTGCCTTCCCACATGTACTTGAGCATTAGCATCGAACACTTCATTTACCCAAGCATACCAAGCTAAATACTGATGAGGTGGTGGAACCACCGTACTGTGGTAGAACTTACTGGCATCTGCTTCCCATCCTCGCTGTGGCTCTGGACCTATGAAAATATTTCCGAAAAACATTCCAGGAATTACAATGTATTCTTTTCCATCTTTCTTAACTACCATCACATTTCCTGGGGGTTCTCCCCAGCCAGTAAGTCCTGGAATTGCCAGTGCTAAGAATGCGTTCTTTGCCTCGTAGAATGCATCCCAAGCATCTCCACCATCCATAATCCGTTTTAAGGTAGTGCTCATTTTATTTATCTGCTCAATGGCTTGCTGAGATTTTTCTGGATAAGTGTTGGCAAGATTTATCATCTCCTCGGTCCATTTTTCTATAGTCTTTATGGCTGCAGCCTTTGCAGTTTCATCCGTTGTGCCATAAGTTGCCCCAAGTTTTACAATCTCCTCAATATATCCTACTGGTCCTTCCACAAGCTGCTTTTTTGCTATTGGGTCCAGATTTTCAAACCAGGCTATATACTCATCTGCATCCCAGAGAATCACATTGGGATTGTTTGCAAGTTCTTTAAGAATCCCTGGTGCCCAGTTGGCAATGTTGATTCCTCGTTCAATCATCATACTTACAAGTTCATCCACATTTTGCGGAATATTGCTTACGGTGTATCCCTCTTGCTTAAGCCTATTAAGTATTTCTAGTATCGTGTCTGGAACCGCTAGATAGCTTGCCCCAATATTTTGTTTTCCCGGTGGGTAGTTGTAGTATACCAAGGCAATATTTTTATCTGCATTATCCATAATTCTTAATTGCACCCAGTTGTAGACCCTGTTTGCTAATCTCTCTATCCTCTCTGGAATTGCTTTGTAACGGACCAATTCAGCACCGGTTATCGGATCAATCCCTTTCTCCGTTGCACCCACAAATATAGGTTCCACTATTCCTTGAGTCTCGGGTATGGCAATTTGATAGTAAGTGTCGCTCCAGAGAAGTCCATCATCGGATGCTAACCATTCACCCTCGGTTCTTTTGGTTGAGGTCATTGCCCTGAAAACCGGCACGTTAATATTGGCTAAAAACTGATTTGTTTGGTCTACAAAGCCAGAGCCAAGTGAAAAGCAATAGAAGCTGATTAAAGCATCTATTCTGGATTTGTATTTGCCGGGGTTTCTCTCATACTCAGTAGTGGTAACTACGTGCCTAGGATTCTCAGGATCATAAGTGAAGAACTTCACCATCGCTGAATAGATATTTTGAGGTTGCGTTCCAATTGTCCCTGAATAAGCTCCAACTATGGGTATTACATTTACTCCTTTCTCTACAAGCTTGTCTATCATGGCTTGGAAGTGATCCATGTTGCCAGCGCGCATGGGAGAGGTCATCTCTACAATGCCAACCGTGGGTTTTGAAGGATCAAGAGGATACTGAGCTAAATACTCATCCAAACTGGTAAAAATTTTTCCATCTCTGTAAAGCATTTCATTTGGCAGAGTTAAGGGTGGTGCTGGATCCCATACGGAGGGCCATATACCTCCATTAAGTTCGGTGTACTTTTTCAAAGCCCATTTAAATTGATTTTCATAGTTTACTGTTCCACTTTGGGCAAAATATAACCCGACATCTATCCAATTACTGATCTGGGGATATTTTGTTTTATAGCCGTTTAGCCGCTCCGTGTTTGCATTTTTAAGATCATACAGAATTGTATTTTTCTTGCTCGTGTCACCAATCACGCTATCTGGAACTCCCTCAAAGAGGAGCCTTCCATCTATTTGGCATAACTTAGTCAATTCAAGGTAACTTTGTAGTACAAGGAATATTTTATTGGGCTTGTTTTTAGTAATATCTGGATTAGCATTTATGACGTTTTTGAAATTACTCAAGCCTGGCTCAAACATCCATTCGCAGATAACAATATCTGTATTTTTAATTAGACTTTTAAGCTCATCGGGACTTGTTTGACCAATTTGGGTGGTCGTGCGTATATCGAAATGTACCAACCAGGTTGACGGATCATCTGCTTTATAACCGAGTTGCGTTGGGTTTATGAGTCTCATGATGTTTTGTGCTGCATCATTAGTCATTTTTGTACTCGTGGAGGAGTGGATAATGAGAACTCTGGGGTCGACCAAATTGGTTTCAGGTTCATCTTCAGAAGATCCTTCAAGAGGAATGCTGCTTGCATCTTTGTTCTCTGTCATAAGCTCTTCGCCAGTTTCCGGTCCCTCAGGCCGCCGAGATTTTTCAGTATCATACTCGCTATCTTTAACCAAGTTTTTCTCATGCTTTGGATCGCCGCAAGAGGAGGAGTTTTGTGAGTGTCCTTCGCTTGCCTCGAGATCAGTAGGATTCGAGTTTTTATCAACTGCCTTGCTATTTGCGGATGCAGTAGCGGAACTTGCGTCTGTAGCTGATTCGCTCTCACTCACCAAATCCGAACTTGAGGGCAAATCTTGTGATTTGCAGTTTTGTATCTCCCCAGCAGTTTTATCTTCCTCACTCATCTATGCCTGATTAGATTCACTTGAAGATATACTCATTTCAGGAGTTGCTTCACCCGAGATAGTTTGATCTTGTGTCACCTGCTCGCCATTGCCTATCTGTCCGCCATTGGGCTCCCGTACGGGTGACAGACCCGCCATTGGGCTCCCGTACGGGTGACAGACGGCGGCTTCAGGCGCTGGCAGGCGGGCCTCTTCAGCTAACGCCTGACCGCAGAAAAGCAATCCCACCAAAAGAACTGCTGTTAGAAGAGAAAGTACCAATATTTTGTGCTTATTCATAATCACCCCATCCTCTCTTAACGTAATTTGGTCAAAATAATTTTGTTTAGAAAATTTCTCAAACTTTCCGCTATGCTGGGGCAGGCAGAAGCCCCTTAAATCCCTGCCTGCCCGTAGCACCGCGGATCCAGAGGATATGAGGTGTCTGCCCTGCACCCCACGGACTGGCAAGACAAATAAAAACCACGAAAGCTCCGACCTTCGAGTCAGATCTAAAACCTTCGTGGTTCTAATTAGAGATATCTACCATTTAATTTATTTCAAACCGCAAAAACAAAAAACCACAAAAGTTATCTAGCTTCAGCTAGAACCCCCCCTCGTGATCTTTCTCTTTGTTATAAATTCGACATTATTTCGAAATATCCTTTTAAATCCCAAAAATTTTTTGCATATCCCTCCAATATCTGGGCTGTTTAAAATTTAAAACGTCCAGCATTCCTTTTACATACTCTTCACTCAGTGTTCGTGCTCCTGAGGCTCTTTCTCATGCCTGGATAAATCCTCGTGCTTATGCTCATGGTTGTGGGTCACCTCTGGATGGGTGTGTTCATGGCTATGACCCATCCCCTCATGCTTGTGCTCGTGAAAATGAGTTACCTCCGTCTCGAAAATCCCCTCTCTCATCCCTGCAAAATATCTCCGATACCCAAATAATGATATCCTTTTATATAAGGCAGATACCGGTCCACTTACAGAGATATTCCTTAAAAACTGCGGGGAATTGGGAAATGACTTCCCAAATTTTAGAGGCGGGTGTAACATTCGCAAATTTACCCGCCATGCGATTTGTTTTAGCTGCAATTATTGCTGCTTCATGGGATTCAAGTTCTGCATGAACAAAGGCAGAGATCAAACCGGTGATCGTATCACCAGTGCCACCGATTGCCTCCATAGAAGGAATGTTGGGTTCATCAATGGTTGCCAAGATTTCCCCATGGTTTGCTATATAATCCTTTGGCCCTTTAACCAGCAGAGTTTTTGGCAAGTCGCCTCGATCAAAGGCGGCTTTAATTAACCCAGGAGCCTTGGCTATATCCGTTTCAAAAAGGTGATGTCTAATATATGCTGGATGCGTAGCATCCGGATCTGCTAAAAATGCCATCTCCCCGGCATCTGGAGTAAATACATCGAATCTGGACGATAAACCAGCGGCTTTAGCCGCATACATCGCACCTGCATCGGCGATGAGGATGGGTCTTTTAGCACACTTCTTCACAGAGACCATGACCTTCTCAATCAAAGGTATAATGGGCAAGAAATAATGCAGCGCTAGAACTCTCGGGGCAATTTTAGGAATATCGTCGATGAGATGCCTGAAGAGCATTTTACTTCCCCGACCGTCACCAATATCACCGGCTAGGATAACATAAGGAGCATCGATTCCTAAATAATCAGTGGTTATGGCTGCGGCGCTGACCATCGATGCTGTACCTTGAGTACAGGGAATTTCATGACCATCCACCAATAAATGGTCACCTTTGAGTTCTGCTTCCCCTTCAATAAAAAAATTCTCCTTAATGGGAACGGTTCCAGCGATTAGTAACATCTCTCCCTCCTGAAAATACTCAATGATTCTTCATAAGCTCTATCCAGCATTAAAGCGCACAATGTGTATCCAAGATCTCTTGGCCTAGGAGCTTTGGTGAGTTCTCTATCGATTAACTCAAGATGGAGATAGGGAACATCTGGGCAGCCTCCACCCGAAATATTCAAAATAACACCACTCTGCTTGTCGAAGGTGATCTTCATATTGCCCGCTCTGACCATCACCCAGTTGTCAAACTGAGTTACCTTTATAATATCCAAGGGCTTTTGACTCTCTGCATTAAGTGGAATGATGTCTCCCAAGGTTTCAATCTCACTTTCGCGAAGTACCCGCTCGATCCCCATCCGCTCCACTGTAGCCACTTCGATTGCGAGATCGCATCCCTTTCGCAAAGCAGGTGGTGGAGCAACCAATTTGAAATTATAACCGCTCTTCTTGAGAACCTTCTCCGCCTTTAATGCTTCCTGAACCGCTTTGAACAGGATTAAACCTCTTCCCCTTGAGGATGCACTTTTCTCCGGAGAAGGTCTCGATCTAGACCAAAATCCCATTATCCATCTCTCCATCCCTTTATAAAGGTTAACCGTACTTTGGCAAAATTTAAGTTTGTACAGTTAAAGTCTTGCTTGCATTTTGCATTTGCCACGGGGGATGCAGTATTTATGCAGATAAAAACAGTTATCTACGAAATTTGCCAAACTAAAGGAGGTTAATATGTCTCTCTATTGAGCAACCCAATGGCACAAGCGATAATGAGCCCTAAAATCACGGCGATCTTGCCATAAATGGTTACGCCCTTGGGTGAGGCAGCAAGCATAAAATTATGAGAAATGGCTGCACCTATTATCATTCCCAATACCGCGATAGCGGAATCGGTATTTCCGCCGCCCGCCAACACCAGCTGTCGCAAGGGGCAACCCCCAAGCAAAATGGAGCCCAAGCCCAACAACATCATTCCCAGGAAGTTCCATACGTGTTCGGGGTGAGCAATGGGTTGATCGACGAAGCCCAGATTGAATTTCCCGATGGCAAGATTGCCAATTAAAGTGACTATGAAGATGGCAATGAACCCCTGTACTAGATAACTGTCGCCGATGAGTATTAAATCTCTAATGCCTCCAGCCAGACAGAGTCTTGCTCTCTGGGCAAGGAACCCTCCCAGCAACCCGGCGATGAGTGAGAGGATAATAATTGCATGTTGTGCTCCAGGACCCTCCTTGCTGAAGAAGATGGGACCTCCAGCTTCAGGATTAAATACCGGTTTAAATAGAAGTAATAACAGTAAGACTATCATTATTCCAGGAAGCATCCATCCATCCACTTTCCGTTGTTCCTGCGAACGCCCTAGGTTATAACCCATCTTGAGGAAGACTACTCCCAGGGCAATGCCACAAATGAACCCAATGAGAGCAATTACGGCATTGATATCCCCACCCGCTAAGCGCAAGATCATGCGCAGAGGGCAACCCAGGAATACCAGAGCCCCGATCATGACGAACATACCTAATATAAAGCGAGTTGCCGGAGATGAACCACCCTCCGGGCGAAATTCCCCAAAGCAAAAAGCGGCACACAAGGCTCCCAATACTATACCGATTATCTCGGGACGCAGATATTGTACAACTGCTGCTCTATGCAATCCCAAGGCTCCCGCGATATCCCTTTCAAAGCAAGCGATACAAAATCCCATATTAAGCGGATTACCAAAGACAACTAATATGACTGCAAAAATACCAACCACCAGACCTGCAGCCCAGATCAATAAATTTTCTCTTTTCATACTATGCCTCCTTTCTCTCGATTAAGAGACGAAACTCGTCTCCTTCCTGTTTTACGTTTACGGAGTAACCTTTGCTTCTCGCCAACCTACTGACATTCTCCATGGATACTGCACTGTCAATCAGCACGACGATTGCTTCATTTGGATTTTGCTCCAAGGCTTTTTTGGTCTTTACAACGGGCAGTGGGCAAGAAAGACCTCTGACATCAACCTCAATGGACACATTATCACCTCCTCTATCTTGATATCTAAGACCGTCGTGAACCTTATCTTGAAGAATTGAAACTATTAGAATTTCTTATTGATTTGAAGTAATAATAAATACTTATTAAATTAATAATCTTTTTAAATAATTCTACATGTGCTCGGTGAATCCTCCATAAACCTAGAAGATTTTTCTGTGAGATAAAAAAATCGCAAGGTCAAACCAATTCTGCCTTGCGAGAGCAATTGGTACTGGATATTTTTAGACGCATAAACAGACCAATCGGTTTGCTCTAATCATAGGGGAGATCTATCCCTATCCTTTGAAAATCCTTTCTAATAAGTTCAAAGGCTTCGGATTTATTCTTCTTCATCAAGCTCACCGCATAATCACAATCGGGGTTTGTCTCAGAGATTTCAACTAGCTTGTCTCCCACTTGGAACTTGAGCCCCCTCCTCACCTCCAGCCAAACCTTCGCCTGAGCTTGGTAGCATTGGTATTCCTGAGATACGGAATCATCCTCGAAGAATGAATCCAGTTGGACATGTTTGCCCTCATGAGCAATAATAGCTGCTAAAACCGTCGTTGGTGCCTCCCTATAGCTATTGCTGATAACTATGGTGCCAGTCGTAACGAAGGGTATGGCTGATCTATACTCCGCCGCGGCAAAAGCTATCTTAGGTTTACCGAAAATTATCCTTATCTTCCTTTTTTGTATGATCTCTGCAATCTCCCTTCCCGTCCTACTTCCCTTCAAAGCATTGAAACTTTCCCTTAATTTTCCATCTTTGATGGTTTCTCTAACCCAGCGATAATCAAGGTCGGTAAGGAAAGAAGTGGAGTGGGAAACCGGATTTAAATTGGAGGAGATACCGATTTGAACCGAGGGTTTAGTGGCGATGCTTATGTGAATGGTTTTAAACCAGGGTGATTGAGTAATCAGTAAAACAATGACAACGAAGAGTGCTAATTTCTTTAACATCCAGCTTGTCCTCCTCCGGCTTTGCCCGGTCCCGCCGGACTACCGGAGATGGACAAGCCCCTCTTTTTACCCCTTTTTATCCTGGTCAACTTCGGCAGCCCGGCTACCCCTTACGGGTCCGTGGCTTTGCGCCCCCCACTCTCGTGGGGTTTGCCTTTGTCGGTTGTCCACTATCTATATCGACAGGGTAT
Organism: Actinomycetota bacterium; assembly: GCA_040755895.1. NCBI lineage: Bacteria > Bacillati > Actinomycetota > Actinomycetota bacterium. Next base: position 28,100 of record JBFMAG010000134.1, read on the forward strand.
GTCAAAGACCTTAGAGAAGTTAGTTGAGGCTAGGGTTACACCAGTTGGAGGTTAAGTTTCGAGGTTCGGGTTGAGCATTTATTCTCTCCAAAAGTATAGTAATTTTTTCTCTCCAAAAGTATATCTAATTAGAGAGAAAATTTTGGTTCAAGGTTGTAGGTGGGAAGGAAGCTGGATGCTGAGAGCTGATAGCGGGACTCTTAGTAGGCATTGGTATACGAGATCCAAACTCCTATATCGTGGCAACCCACACCGGCACATGCGCTGTCCGTCACTATCCTTCCCCCACCGATGTAATGATCATATCCGCGGTTGATCAAATGGGCCTGCTTCTTACCATGGCTTCCATGGCAATCCATACACGCTTGATGACCCGAAATTCTATGTCCCTGCCAGCGGCTCTTGGAGAGAAGGGGGTCGCCCACGGAATAGGACTCCTGAGCATGACATTGGAAGCAGAGACTTGTATCGATAGTTGTGTATGGTGCCCTCAAAATATGCTCATTCGCTGAACCTGCGAGACACTGGGCACCGGTTTGATTATTAGTGCCGTGACAATCGGTACAATAAACCAAACTGGCATCCGTCCAGGGAGCAACGAAAGCCAGGAGGTCAATGCCGGTATTCTTCCCCACACCTTCCACTGGATGATAGGATGGATTGGTCATATCAAATTCAAAGGCTTTATCCTTCTGCTCCGGGGGTAGGGTCGTATACGTGGAATGACACTTATAACATAGTTCGTACTGATTCACGATGGGATTTACCGGTACACCGTTGGTGTCTACCCCCCCAACGCCTTTAATCTTCCCGCTCGCCGCAGGAGCACTCGCCCCATCGGGGGTTGCCTTATGTGGATTATGACAGTCCACACATTCTGAATGGCGCTTGGAACTCACGGGATCATAAGCGAGATTGGAGAAATTCTCCGTATCCTGATGGATGCCCGTCACCGTGTCCACGGGATGCTTATATGCTTTGGTCAAAAGGGTATCGATATCGGGAGCTCCAATTGTTGGTCCCGTGGTGGGATTATGGCAAGCCAAACAGAGCCTTTCCTCCCCATAAACAGTCGAATTATCATAATTAAACGCATTCAACCTTGCATTATTTGAGCCATGGGGATGATGGCAAGTTTTGCACGTAATGCCGGCAAGGGCATTGGTGGCCATACCCGCCGAAGTAAAGGCGGATTTATTCCATCCGGGGAAGAAGGGCGAAAGCTCCAAAGATATCGTGGGATGAGAGATATTATGTGGAACCACGGTGGTCGAGTTGGTCACCGCCAGGGGTGGCGCACCATTGTGGCACTTCAAACAGAAATCGATCATGCCTCCAGTCCAAAGATTCTTCGTATTATCGGGATCGGATATCATCGCACCAGCTACTGCCCGGGCGACATGAGGTCCATGGCAACTTGTGCACTCGACTTTGGCACCAGTCTCAGAGATTATGTCATGGTGGGAAGGCAAACTGAATTGAGCCTGTATATCCCAATTGTTGAGGGTATTGGGGAGATTCGCGGAATTGTGGCAGGTGTAACAAAGTTCCTCCTCCAGCCCTCTGTTCAATCGGGGGAAGTCTGAGCCATGGTTTCGATGACAATTAATGCACTTTATGAGCGTTCCCGATGGAGGATAACCTGTATTTACATCATGTGCAGCAATTCCCGTGAAGTTGGTGATATGATCTCCACCTAAGGCATAACCCAATCCCAAGTCCGAGGCACCATGGCAGGCTCCGCAGAAGTCATTTCCCTGGTAAATCTTATTGCCCGCGGGATCGGTCACTCGCAACAATCTTGGATAATAATTTCCAAGCGCGTCCTTATTTCCATGTGTATTGTGGCAATGCGAACATTCTAAAATGTGGCGAGGATCTTTAATGAATAAGAGATCCTTAATGGGATACCGCGATTCGCGCGGACTATCATAAGCATCTCTAATATTGGTGACATCTCCCATCCCATCATGGCAAGTAAGACAGAGCTCCGCCTCGATTTCACGAACCAAGTGATTATCGCCCACCGCCGTATGATTTCGATGACAGCAGGCACACATATCGGTATCTACGGTGTAATTCCTATGTGGAGTGGAGATCACACCGGGATTATTGACGACCACGGTTACAGCATCGATGGTCACATTGTCCGCTTTATCCTTCGCTATTAACCTTATGGTATACGTTCCATTGGAAATTCCCAGCGTATATCCAGATTCGAGGGCATTGTCCAAGACGGGAGTGGTATGCACGGCTCCCAATAGCGTCCAGGTAGTGGGTGCGGAGGTAGCACCATATTCCAGCTTGTATTGACCAAAATTTTCATCTGTAGCTGTCCCATAAATGGTTATGATTCCACTAACCTCGCTATCGGTAACCGGTTGGCTGATGGAAGCCTGAGGAGGAGTGTTGTCCACAGTTACGCTTACCCCGGGTCCAGGGCTCTCAACATTGCCATAATTATCGATTGCCCTGGACCTGATGTTGTAAACACCGTCGGCGGGCAATGTCCAGCTAAAGCTCCAGATATCGGTGCCAGCTGCATCTTGCCAGGTATTTCCGCCATCCGTGGAAATCTGCACCTTTGCAATCCCCGAGCCGCCCAGATTATCCTGAGCCGTGCCGGTTATGTTATATGCGATGCCCTTAAGGTGTGAACCATCGGCTGGATCGGTGATTGTAGAGGTTGGAGCGATGCCATCTGAAGGTAAGGAGTAGTCCACCACCAGTTTTGGTCTTAAAGTCGGATCGTCTGCGTAATCCGAGGAGTAGAATACCCCACCTTCGATGATACCAGTCTCACCAGTGAGTAGAACTATTCCCTTATTGATCTCTCTGCCGGCGTGCCAATCGCTCACCAGCGTGGTGATATCCCAGCTCTTCCAAACATCCGCTGCATCCATGAGCTGACGATCCAAAATCTCTTCAAAGCTCGGTTGGGTGTTCCAGGTAACTCCGTCCGCGGGAACGGCACCCGTGCCCTCCTTCCACTCGGAAGCCACCTTGCGGACGTAGACATTCCCACCAAAGGCACTTTTAACATAGAGTTGCAAGCTCGCGGAGTTGATTATGCTTTTGGGTGGAATGGAGCTTAAGTCGAATTGCAAAAAGCTTCTCGTCGTGGTCACTGTTCCAATCCAGGCATTTAACGTCGCGTCTGCGCCAAAATTGACATCGGGTTGAGTGCTATCAACATGGGCATCCTTCCCCACGATGGGATCGGGCTGTATCACGACGGTGGGATCGATTATCACCGGGAATGTAGCGGTCTTCAACCAAGCGGGATCGACGGAGAGGGTCAGGAAGCTCTTGCCCTTTATCTTCTTCAAGGTTATGTTCACATTACTGATTCTCTCCTCAAAATCCTTGGCGAAGGGTGAAACGGTCCTACAATTGCCAAAGTCTAGCGACCCGCCCTTCAAAGGAGCAATGGACTTATTGGAGACGACTTCAAAGACAAAAGAATGAGGAGCCGAGCTCTCTTTAAGGATTATCTCCTCCTTAACATAAGTCGCTCCAACCTTGTACCGCAGATCGGTGGATTTAAATGCATTCTTATAGGTTATTCGGTTTTTGTAGACCTTCCCATGGACACGTTTTGCACCTTTGGGGATGAATTTGACTTCCGTTTTGTCGACCTTTAGCGTGAGACTTGGTGTAGTGGAACCGAAGGCAGCCCGAAATGGAAGATCAGTAACCTTCAAATTTTTAATGCTCGGGTTAAGCTCATGCCATCCGCCAACATCATCCCTGTAGTGAACTGGTGTGGCATAAATCACCGCGGTCATGGTGCCCTCGAGATTTTTAAAGACCTTAGCGTATTGTGAGCGCAGTTGAACGAGTTCCCCAAAACTGTGTTCGGAAATCGAAGCCGCAGGTAATGCACACTTTATACACAATCCAAACATGAGGGAGCTTGTGGCAAAGGAGACAATTATGGCTAAATCCAGGACAATGGTGATAAAATCCCTTCTCTTGATCTTCAAAATCCATTTGCGCATTCCCCGACGTATTCTTTCGAGACGCGCCAAGACCAACTCCGTGATCGTCAAATGTTGGTGGAGATTTCCAAGAGTGAGCGAGAAAGCGTTCGAAACAAAGCTGCATTTGACGGCATTGAAGGGATTATACATGCCTCTTCCCATTATTTTGTCCATTCTTAACTCCATATTTCCACTGGTATTTTACCTAATCAAAGTATTTTTTAGACATTAACAGTATCTCTCTCGATCACCAGTTTTTCACACAGACTTTTAATCTCGTATTTTGGCTCCCACGGTTTAAGCCTATAGCAATGAAAAGCCGACCCCTCCTTTTCGGATTTTCGGAATCGGCTATGCTCCTGCATCTATTGCTATCAGCTGAAAGCTGATCTAAAGAATGTACTTCGTGACGGCTACGATATCTTCATAAAGCTCCTTGGGCTTGCCCGTGGCAGACATCATGTGAATTTCATAAACTATAACACCATCATACCAACTGAGTGTGGCGTAGGTTGTGGCATCCGTTCCAAAGTAAGCTGAATGACCGTGAATCGTGGCAGTTCTTGCATCCGAGGGAAACGCCTTTTTGCTCACCGAATCGGTGAATGCCTTAGCACTTTCTAAGCTTCCCCTGTTGTACACCGATATCAGCAACGATTCCACACGAGGATGATTTTTGGGTATATAACCACAGCAAGCATAATTATCACCTCTTGCTATATTCCCCGTGGCAAATCCGGGGATATCCTTCGGCAGAAGGGCAGCGAGATCTACAGCGGGTGGAGTGGATACACCCGGGGTAGGTGGTATGCCTGGACCTGGTGATGGACCTGGAGTGGTAGTACCAGGGCTCGGTGGTGCACCTGGAGTAGTGCCAGGGCTGGGAGGAGCACCAGAAACCGCCGCTTCGATCTGCTGCAACTGCGTTTTGACGCTCTCAAATTTTGGATCGAGCTTTGCCACCTTCTCCAAGAGCTTCTTCGCCTGAGATAGCTCTTTTCTTGCCAGCTGTTTCTGGGCTTTAGCATAAAGTTCCTCACATTTTTTATGTCTCTCACAAATGGATTTGACCGTTTTAACCTTAAATCTATTTGCCATCCACCTCGGTACCCTAATAGTCCTCGTGCTATCCTCAATCACGTGCCCATAGCGACAAAGGACCTTCTTCCCCACCTTCACGGGAGTTGTACCCGCATAAGCTACAACACCAAGAACCAAGATAATAATGACTGCAATGACTATCTTCCTTCTCAAACTCATGACCCTTGCCCCTTAATTTTTTTCTCGACAAACTTGGCATCAATGGCGGGATAGCCAGCCAGTTTCCCTTCCTCGATCAATCTCCCCGAATTAGATAAAATCCCCAAGGCATCTCCATTCAAAAGACTAACCATCTCCTTGACGCCATCTTCAGAAAAGGGATATAACTCATTGAGCCCCTTGCTTTTCATATTTTCCAATTCTTGACTCCGATAAAAATCCGATTTGAGGAAACTGGTGAGCAAATCGGTTGCTTGTTTATGATCGATAGGGGTGGAAATATCGAGATAGCATAAACTGAGATCCAAAGATATCTCCAGCCGCCCGCTCAGATATTCCTCTCCTATTTGTTCAATAAGATAAGGAAGACAGGCGAAAGTTAATAGACTCTTGCCCGCGGATAGCCACTTTAATTCGGCAACTGCCCCGAAAAACATCGCTCTTTCTGAATCCTCAAGAGCAGTCCATCCTTCGAGTTGATCGATGAAGATCACCACTTTCTCATAAAAAGCCAGAATGAGTTGCAACAGACCGGGGAGCGTCTCCCGATAGTCCACTATCGATTGGAGCCTGGAATGTCCCTCGCTAAATCCCTCTTTGACGGCTAAGGTAATAGCTTCTTTAATTTGAGAGCCAAATTGAGTTTTTTCCAAGGCACCCTCGATGAATTTAACCAGATTTTCCCTCATCTCCCTACGTTTCTTCTCCTCTTCAGTCTCCTCCTTAACCTCCTCCTCTTGCTCTTCCGCCTCGGGTTTTACCGCTTCCCCCTCTTCAGCCTCTTTCGCTTCTTCTACCCCTTCACGCTCTTCCCGTTTTCCCTCCTCAGCTTCCTCAACCTCCTCCGCCTCCTCTCCCTCTTCAACCTCCTCTTTCTTCTCAGCTTCTTTCTCCTCTTCCTCGATAAATAGGATCTGATCTAACGCTTGTCCCTCCGTCTCATTCATATCCTTGAGGAGCTTTGTGATATCCACATCCGGCAAAACCTCAGGGGCTTTGCCACTAGCCTGGAGTTTCTTTAGCTCTTCGTAAATGAAGGCATATACGCATCTCCGAAAATGCATCTCGATGAACCGATCCATGATTATCTTAAAGATACCCTGAAGTGGATTTTCATAAATCAAGGGTAAGGGGATATAAACTGGGAATAGGCGTGGGGTTTTAGATTCAAAAATGGTGCGGAACAGACCACTCATGACCGAGATGTTATACTCCCCCGAAGCTTTTGCATCCTTTAAGATCCAAACGTTAGGAGCCTTTGGCTCTTTGACAAGAGTTTTTATCAAAGAAAGTACCTTGTTGGTCTCTTTTTTACATATCTCCTTCGTAAATAGGCTCCTTTTATCCTCGCCTTCTTCGATAACTTCAGGTGGGAAAGGATTCTTCCCCAAGAAATATTGGGGATACTCTACAGCTTCGACGGCTTCCCTTCTCTCAAAGAATTCCTCCATTTTAGATCAAGCCTCCACGCCTGGATTTACTAGATTTTTTTGGATATGGCGACTATATCACCATAAACTTTCTTAGGATGCGTTGAGGAATATATTTCCACCGCAAAGATTAGACCGTCCCGACGCCAGGTAAGAACCGCGAATTGACGACCATCCGTGCCAAAGTAACAAGAACGACCATCCACGGTGACATCGCGGCTATCTGCGGGGTAGTACCATTTTATCTCCTTTTCCATTAGGGCTTCAGCGTCCTCCGGTCTCCCACCCTGCCGTACCATTATGGTGAGAAATTTCACCCTCGACTCGGTTTTTTGGGGCTTGAAAACCCTGTTCGCGGAGAGCACGTCCTCATGCTCAGAATAAAGGGTATACCCCTCAAGAGCCTTTGGTATGAGGGAAAGGAGTGGACCGGTAAAAGCCTCACCCTCAGAGGGTGGCGGAGCGCCTGGGGGACTTGGTGCTGGCTCCGCACCGGGTTCAGTTCCAGGTTCAGTGCCTGGTCCAGTTCCTGGAGCCGGAGCTTCGCCTTCCTCCACAGCAATGGCTCTCTCTACCTTCTCCAATTTCTTCTGAGTATCCTTAAACTTTAGATCCAGACTCCGCACCTGGTCAAGCAATCTTCGACCCGCCTCAAGATCGCCCTTGCCTAAAGCCTCCAAGGCTTGCTTGTAAAGCTTCTCGCAGACTTTGTGCTTATCGCAAATCGCCTTAGCAATTTTTACTTTGTACCTTCCCGCCTTCCACCTGGGAACTTTGATGAGCTTGGTATTATCCTTGATTACATGTCCGTATCTGCATAAAAGCTTTGAACCGATTCTCACCTTGACCGGTTGGAAGGCAAAAGCCAAACCGGAGATTAAACCAGCTATAATCGCCAAAACAATTATGTATTTAACCCTACGTGTTAATTTAATCCTTATCATCCCGATCTCACTTTGAGCTACTAAGCTGTAAGGATTAAGCATTAAGCTTTTTGATTAAACCATTCTTGCGAGCCGACACATCGGGCGTGACAACCCAATGAAGTCATTGCGAGGCGAAGCCGTGACAATCCCAAGAAAGACCACTGTAACATGAGGATTGCTTCGGGATTTATGTCCCTCGCAATGACAAGCGAAAAAGGGACAGTTCTATTTTCGCACAAAACAATTTTTTGTAATCTTGAATCCTGAATCCTTAAGAATTAATTCGCCCTTCTACCTCGTGTTTCCTCCTAACTCCATTTAAGATTAACAGATTTTTAACACAATTGCAGCACCCGATGAGCTTCGAGCTTAAAGCTTGTGGCTTGGGGCTTCAGACTTGGAGCTTGTGCCCAGAGCAATATGCAGGGTCGAAATAAGAATGGAGAAAGCGACGAAGACGAGAGTGAAAATGGAGCCCAAAACTTGAGGAATATTTGCTATTTTATATTCCACCAAATAAACATAGGGTGAACCAATGGCGTGCTGAATTTCTGCAGGAATCGAAGGCAGCCATGAAAAAATCGACGTCCTTCCCGCAAGCCACAGGCACAAAATGAGAAAGCCGCTGAAGACAGACCAGCTTAAGCACTCCAAGTGAGTAAACCCTTTTTGGAATCTCAAAGCAGTGACGGTATTCACCACTCCCGCCAGGAGAAGCAGATAGCCTCCAACCGTTGCATAGGCGTAAGTCCAAAACCACCTTTGATAAAGTGCTCCGCTATCCAGATATCCCCTTATGAAGCTCGACTTCACAGTGAAGAACAAAGCAATTACAGCGAAAATCAGGCTCCCTATGGCAAAGAATATGAGACATGCACGCACCAGTCTTTCCATACTAAATCCCCACATACTGGCTTCCAGCTATCAGCTTCCAGCATTCAGCTTATTAAAATCTTTCTCGATGCAATGTAAAGAAATTGTACATATTCTTTATCCGATTCCCTTGCTGAACCCTCTGCGATGTTGGCAGGTACCGATACCGCCGCTCTTCTCATCTGAGAAGTTAATCCAAAGGTTTCACCTTAGGAAAATGCCTTGTTGCTCTATAAACTGTTATTGTAAGTTTATCCGCCAATTGCATGCTCTTAATTTAGTATAACCTCTGCCCATTACCCGCTCCTTTCCCATGTTGATGAGAATTACCCTCGTTCGCATTCAAATCTTTACTAAAAAGCTGATAGCTGATAGCCGAGAGCTGATAGCTTATTTAGGTGAGGTTATAGGCGCGTTCCCACATCCAAACATTCTTTTCTATGGTTCGCGTCTGGGCATATTCTCTAGCCTTCCGCCCTAATTTCAGACGTAAATCGGGATTCTCTATCAACCTCCGCAGGAATTTCATCCAATCTTTAGGATTTTGAGCTAAAAAACCATTCTCGCCGTGGACAATGCTCTTCATATAAGGTATGACCTTGGATGCCACCACGGGGAGTTCAACCATGCCATATTCTATGAACTTAAGATCGCTTTTACAGCGGTTGAATTGAGTATCCACAAGAGGAGCGATTCCTATGTCGTATTTCGAAAGTAACTTTGCGTATTCCTCGAGCCTGACGGGTTTGAGAATTTTCATTCGCTCATGCTCTTTGAAGGGATACTCGCGCATCCCAACAACGTGTAATTCCACCTGGGGATAGTCATTCAATATCTGCTCTATTGTACCCCTCAAAATTTCGAGATCGCTCCAGTGATGGGCTCCTCCCGCCCACCCTATGATTACTTTGCCATCCTCTCGGGACTCGTGCTTCACCTGCCAGTACTCTGAGGGCAACATATTTGGGAGCACGACAACATTTTTATTGTATTGCCTTAGGAGCTCTGCCAAATAGGGTGTGGATGTCGTCACCAGCTGGCATGCTTTTAAAGCTGCCTCTACGGCTCGTAATTTTCTTGGATCGCTCCAGAAATTGTATGCGGGACTTGCTCTATCGATATGCCAGAGATCATCATCCAACTCATAGACGGTTAATTTACCCAGGCTATTAGCATAATCGATGGCGCGCAAGGAGCTTGCGATGAACTGCCTTTGGAAGATGATTATGTCGAATTCTTTAACGCGATTTACCGTCAAGAAGTCATTGAGCACCACATGATGCCCGCGCTTCTTCAGCTCCACACCGGGCACGTGACAACGATACCAGGCGCATCCCCAAAATTCCGGAACTAGATAGAAAATACGCATTTTAACCCACCTATTTCGGTTTTCGAAAAATGAACCCTTTGTCATTGCGAGGGACGTCAGTCCCGAAGCAATCTGACCCGAAGGTCATTCCGAGTGGAATCAAGAGATTGCTTCGTCGCTTCGCTCCTCGCAATGACGAGACTCAGTCGCAATGACACTCTACCGAAGGTCGCTCGTCGAACATCGCTCATCGTTTTACGGGTTTGCAGATTATCACCGTTCGCCACTTCGTGTATATCGTTGGCGACCATGTAGAAACGCAGGTTATCAAGGTGAGCTGTTCACGATGGGTATCTCTATAGAGCTTTGGGTTACTGATCTCCAGTTTTTTCTTCTCCTCCACTTTATACACGTATTTCTTGCCATTATAAAAGACGTAGACTTTGGCACCTTTTCTTAGCACATCGAGGAGGCTAAAGAAACTTTGCTTACCCCAGAGTCCGAACTCAGCGAGGTTATGTCCCTCGAGGATGCAATTTCCCTCCTCGCCGGGATAGGCGGTACCCGATATGTGTCCCACTCCTTGGGTCAGAGCTTTCGAGGTTATGCCTTCCACAATGGGGGCATCAACGAGCACCGAAGGGATAATGATTCGATTATCTTT
>JBFMAG010000135.1 GCA_040755895.1 Actinomycetota bacterium
TCCCCGCTCAATATAGATGCCCTCCTCACCTAGGAATTTCTCGATATCAAAATTTATGAAGGGCTCAAGGAGAATGAAAAACTCGCCCACAAGACCGACTCTCAACACATCCCGAGCGGGATCTTGCTCCACGGCGGATATAAGTTTTAGACCTTCTTCTTTTGCTTCCTCAATTTCTTCAAGAGTCTGTGCTTGATCAATAAAGCTTCTTGCACTCTTTAAAGCCTTCGTGGTTTCTCCTTTTTTCACCTCGTAGCATCGCGTCTCCAACGCCCTTTTCTCAACCGTATCGAAGGCTCTTTTCTTTAAAAATGAAGCCTTGATGATCCGCCACAGAGTGCGATCATGAGGGGTCAAAGCCAAAAGCTCCATCCACATCCTACCCGATAGGGAAGCAGCGCCACGTGCAATCCTCTTTAATAAGGGTAAGAATATGGGACTCACTTTCCCTGGAGAGAAGAACCTAAAGAAGTCAGCAAAGGTTTGGAGACCTTGGCTACCAGGAGGTTCCAAGATTTTGAATTCGAATTTGTAACCGAGCTCCTTGAGTATCAATTCAGCCAGTACGCCATAATATCCAAATCGGCAGGGTCCGCAACCTCCAGCGTGGACGAGGACATTCGCCCCTTTTTCCAAAACTTCTATATAATTCCCCAGATTAACCTTAAGGGGCAGACAAATGGTCTCTGGAGCATATTTGACGCCCAATTTGAGGGTCCTCTCCGTTGTGGGTGGTGGGATAATACAACTTGTGCCGAGACTTTTGAATAGATATTTTAAAACCAGGTGTGTATCCTCTCCCATTCTGGGAAAGCTTACCACCCTTTCCTTTATCGATATGCGCGTTCTTCCCGAGCCCAGGGGTTTATCCGCAGCTTTCCCAACCGAGAAACTTTTGGTAATCTGTCCCCTTTTCCATTGAATCATGTCCATAAAAGCTTCAATCCTGGTTCTCACCCCCGCCTCTCCCGCGTGTTCATCGATGCTTATCGATGATAGGGGTATACCCGCTCCCTTTGCCTCATGTTCGATAAATCCCCCCATCACCGAGTCCGGCCCACAGGGGAAAGCCGGAAGGTAAATGATTCCATCCACCTGGCCATTTTGACACCAATGCCAAACGGCTCCAAAAATCCGTTTTTGGTAATTCCAAAAAAGTGGCTTGGGCAGGGTGGACAAGGATTTTTTGATCTCGAAATCCGGTACCATCTCCGGGGTGAGGATGCACGCTCCCGCATCCTGGATTTTCTTCACGATATTCATACTGATGTGAGGATCATAAATGAGATAACAGTGTCCAGCTATCCCGATTGTGAGCCTGCCCATCCGGCAGGTGGGTCCGCCTTGACTCTCTTTTCCTCTCTTGCCCGCAAATATTTCGGTCGGTAGATAACCTCGCATGAGTAAGGAGTGGAATTGCTCCTGAGCTTTTTGAGCCCTTTTGTATGCTTTAAAGATTCGTGAGGGAGCATAGCCCAATTTTTCTCCCAGCTGCTCGAAGAAGAGTGACCAGGGTTTCTTCTCCTTTAAATCGATCAAGGAACAGAGAATATTAAAACCTTCCCTACCCTTGAGCTCTCTTAGGGTGTTTTCCACCATATCTGGGAGACCCAAAAGTTTTGGACAAGTATAACCATCGGGATCCACGCTGACAAGACGCGGGATGAACAGAAAATCTACCTTGTCCACAAGATCCAATACGTGTCCAAAGAAAGCCTTGACCGGGAGACAGAGTTCATTCTCGGCAACCACAAGTCCCGCATTTAAAATTCGCTTATTGGTTGCATTGGACACTGCTACTTGGCAATTTAACTCATCAAAGAAGGTTTTCCACAGGGGAAAATATTTGTAGTAGAGGAGAGCCTGCGGCACCCCTATTTTAAAAGCCATTGGCCTTCTCCCTCAAAGATTCGCAAAATCGATTCCGGTTACATCCATGAATTATAACCCTTCTCACCAAAAATGGCGAATTTGGTTTGATTGAAAGTTATTCAGAGGTATGAGGAACTCAAGACAAGACTAGAAGAAAAAGGGGAGGGACACACCAGGACAGGTGTTTTGGAAATAGCCATATTAACCTTCTTTTTTGCGCCGTTAATACCCTCAAGCGTCGGACTCATTACAATTACTGGTGCTTTTGGATCAAATTGGTATCTAGCCATGGAAGGCGACCGCATACCCTTTCCTAGGAGTCTTCCCGGTATAAAACTGGTAAGTGTATTTCCCTTTAGTGCGATTTAATAATTTATAGAGGTCGTCCCTATTTTTGCTATGAGCAAGGACTTTGACTCTCGTCGGGTTGCCAAGTTCATCTTCCTCTAGAACTTCCACAAGTACCCACTCATTTTTATATTTCTTTTTAACCTCCTCGATTTTCATATCTATCGCCACCTAATCCTTTCATATTTACTCATTTACTATAACATATGCTATATTCCCTATAAAAGCACCTAAAAACCCGGAGAATCTTCCAAAGATATGCCAAGAGCATCTTCACTGCGAAAAAATCGATGGATTTTGATTCTTTCCATTGGGCTAATGGCCTTGATTCTCTGGTGGACGCTTCGAGGTAAGAGTTATACCCAAGAGCCCTATGTGAAGGAAGGGATTCTTTTAGGTACCTATGTTTCGATTAAGGCTTATGGAAAAGACGAGGGACGAGTTGAGAGAGCAGTGAACGAGGCCATGAAGGAGATGGAAAAAGTCCACAGACTGATGAATTTTTTCGACCCTTCAAGCGAAATCTCAAAGATAAACCAAAATGCGGGTAAAAAGAGGGTGAAAGTCTCATCCGAAGTAATCGAGATCGTCTCCTTGAGCAAAGCATATGGTCAGAAAACCGCGGGGACCTTCGACATCACCGTGGGACCCTTGACCCTACTGTGGAACTTTGAAGAAAAACCCCACATCCCCACCAAAATGGAGTTGGATGAAAAATTGCCATTGCTGGATTTAAAAAGCATAAGTATCGATAGAAAAAACAACCTAATAAAACTGGAAAAACCGGGGATGAGATTGGATTTGGGTGGAGTGGCTAAGGGATACGCCACGGATAAAGCAATAGAGGCCCTAAAAAGGCATGGGATATCTCAAGCCCTGGTCACCACGGGTAGTACAACCCGTGTAATTGGTTTGAAGCCAAGGGGCAAACCATGGAGGATCGGTATTCAGCATCCTCGCCCAAAAAAGGGCGAAGAAGAAATCATTGGCATCCTTAAGTCTAAGGATGATAAAAGCGTGAGCACATCTGGCGATTATCAACGGTACTTCGTAAAGAAAGGTCGGCGGTATCACCACATACTCGACCCCAAAACGGGGATGCCCGTGGAGGGATTGATGAGTGTCACGGTGGTCACCAGCAGAAGCTGTGCTGAAGCTGATATTTTATCCACCGCCATCTTTGTAATGGGCTATCCCAAAGGGATGGACTTTATCGAGCAAACCAAGGATTTAGAGGGCGTGATCATTACCTCGGATGGGAAAGTTCACGTCTCCTCGGGACTCAAAGGTAAAATTGAAAACCTCATTAGAGTGATTCAAGTGAGGGAGTGATTCAAGTGATTCAAGACCTCTTTCTTAAACTTCCAACCAATGAGTTAAGCATTATTCTTATCTCTTCGCATGAAGGAAAGCGTTTCTCAAAGGTGGGTTTATCAATAAAACCTACGGCTTCACATTTTAGAAACCAATCTTGGCTTTCAGTGGTTGAACCACGTGCTATTATCGAATACCGCTGAAATTCTTTTCCCTTGTTTTTACCGAATCCTTCGGCGATATTGGCACTTATAGAGGAAACTGAACGAAGAAGCTGTTGGGCGAGAATATCGGCCACTTTATTTTTGGGAATTTTATTTACATCTTCAACGGTCTCCAGAAACAACTTATGCGCCTTTTGCCACACTAGTAAATCCCTAAAGCTTTTGATCTCGTCTCTCACTTCCTCGCTCTCTCACTTCCTCACTTCCTCACTTTTGGTTTTCTCTTCGAGGCTGAGCTCGATGCCCCCGGTTATCATGGCTATGAGGTTATAGATTAGAGCTATAACGGCATTGAAGATGGTATTGAGAATGCAAAAGAATATCCCCACGAAGAAGAAGACGACCAAAGCTATCCCACCGCTTACACCCAAGGCCTGGAGAGTCTCTAGGGCTTCCCTTCCCTCAGCGCCGAGCATGCCCGTGCTCAAAACCACAAGGTAACCAAGGACGACAAAGATGAAGAATATCAGGAAAAATATGAGGTAGGCAACTACACTGAATTTAAAAACCGACCAGGCTCCGATCCTTTTTACGAGCGTGGGCAATAAAATCACCTCTTTAAACATATTTCTCTGCCATATCGCCTAGGACTGGGAGCTTATACCTTCCCCCTTGATAAGCTTTGATCATCAAAATAATCCACAGAGCAAAAGCGCCAATGCTATAAGCCGCCCCAAGTAGCATATAGATTATCGCGCCGATGATGGGAATATAGGTGAGGATAACTCCCAAGATGGCGAGAATGATCCAACCCACAATTAGAGCTACTCCAAAGAGAATGGCTTGCATGGCATGGAATCGGACATCCTTATTTTCCTTCTCAATCAGATAGAAAATAAGCCCAGTGAGCCAGGTTAAAAGATAGCAAAGAAGTCCGGCTACATTTGGTTCTATTCCAGTACTGGATTTTGGACGCTCGGGGGGAGTTAGTGTTTCTTGCATTTCTGTCACCTCCTTTCATAACGATTTGAGCTTTCAAAATTATTCCCTAATTTTAAGAAAAATACAAATATGGTTGTAATTCTAAATACACACTCTAAAACCTCTTTCTCTCCTGGATA
>JBFMAG010000136.1 GCA_040755895.1 Actinomycetota bacterium
ACCGAAGGGAATAAGCCTGGTCTCCCAACCCATTTGAATTCCCTCTTCGGCGAGTTGCTCCGCCATGTTCTTCCCATTGGTACTGGCTGACATGAAAACGTATAAGTTCTTCTCCTGCAATTCCCGGGCGATTTTCACGGCGATCTCATTGGTCGGAGCAGCTCCCACCACAGCTGCAAAACCGGGGGCCGTGCCGTCCACGAATTCAATTCCCCTTTCTCGCATGATGACATCATCCGCCGCTCCCAGCCAGATATTCTCGTCCGTGGGACTAGCGGTCATGGTATAGAGAACATTCTCACCAGCATACTTTATGGCCTCGATGATTTCGTCAGCAAATAGAGTGGCCATTCCCGCATCCAGTGCAGGACCAAGATAAGGTAGCCATACACGCTTGTCAGGAACCGGTGGAAGAAGCGATTTAGCCCTCTCCAACACTGGGAGCATATCGCCTAGGGTGCTCACCTTCATTCCCGTGATCCCATAAATCACGGGGAGATAATACCCCGTGTTGGGGAAACTCACCATCTTGTCCGGTCCATAATTCTTAAGGGCTTTTTTGATATCTTCCTCTGCCCTTTTGACAATCTTATGAGCACCCCTTATGGCAGCTGAAGCGATGATTTTAGACACGAAGCATCCTCCTCATCTCCATGTCATAAAGCACCCTTTCTATCTTCTTGTCGATTCCCAGAGCTTTTCTATTTCGGTCAATGCGATCGATTAATATCCTTGCCATCTCCATTGGATCGGGTTCATAAACCCACATCGCCCCGGTGAGATCCTCAAGCTCTCTAAATAAGAAATCGCATAAGGTCTCGCTTCCCAGGGTGGGGAAGGACACTCCAAATACGACCATGACTCCACTGGCGACGAAGTATTGACCGATGGCGATGGCCTTCTCGCTCATCCAACCTGGAGCACAACCGGCGGCGGGTATCTGATGAATATCGTCACCCAATCCGCCCTCCCTTATTATTTCAGAAGCCGAGATTAAGATGCGGCTGTTATCCACACAAGAGCCACAGTGAAGCACTGGGGGCATCCCCACCGCCTCGCACACCTCGCGTAGTCCTGAGCCAGCAAGTTCAGCTGCCTCGGGAACCAACAATCCTTCCTTGGCACAACTGATGGCGGAGCAGCCGGTGGTTAGGACCAAAACATTGTTGGCGATTAGTTCCTTGACCAGAGTGGTATGAATGAAATCGGACTTCACGCGGGGATTGTTGCACCCCACAACGCCGACAACTCCCCTTATCCTCCCGTTGATTATATTGTCGTTGAGGGGACGATATGAGTAGCGGAATTTTCCTCCGAGAATATACTCTATCGTCTCATGGCTGAAACCGGCAATGAGCTCCATTTCTTCATTGGGGATTTCCACCCCTCCCCTTTTGGGATAATTGGCGATGGCTCGTTTTATTATATCCTTGGCCACATCGATTGCATTATGGGCATGGAATTCAAAATGGATTGCACCCTGTATTTTCGCCTTTCGCGATGTGGTGACGATCTCCGTGTGATAACACTGAGCCACCGAGGGCAGGGATTGCATGACACATTGGACATCAACGACCATGACCTCAACTGCCCCAGTTGCGATGGCCAATTCCTGCTGCAAGAAATTACCAGCTATGGGTATCCCATGCCTCATCAAAAGTTCATTCGCGGTACAGCATATCCCCGCGATGTTTATCCCTTTTGCCCCAGCTTTCTTGGCTAAATCAAGTAACTCCTGGTCACGAGAGGCGATGACCATTGCCTCGGGTAATAATGGTTCATGTCCGTGGACGATGATGTTGACTTCGTCCCTTTTGAGGACCCCTAAATTAACCTTCGCCCTTAAAGGAACTGGTGTGCCGAACATGACGTCCTGCAGTTCGGTGGCGATCATGGAACCACCCCAACCGTCAGCCAGAGCGGTTCGACAACCGTGGAGGATTATATTCCTATAATCTTGATCCACACCAATGCTCGTTCTGTGCATCGTTTCCACAATTTCACGATCAATACCTCTGGGGACGATACCGAGGTCCCCCCACAGCTTTTGTCTGGTTGTAGGGGCTCGTTTTATGAAGCAAAGCTCCCCTTCCTGCTTGCCGAATTCTGCCAGCGCTTTCTCTCCAACCTCGATGGCGATTTGATTCTTATCCTTTCCATCCACACCCACTCCAAGAACATTTGCTATCATTTTCAGCTTCTCTTCATCTTTGATTTCATATGCCGGTGCCTCGCCTCTGGCTGCCGCCAAAAAAGTTAGAACAACCTCCCTGGCATGATCTGAGTGGGCAGCTGCTCCAGCCGCGATCATGCGACCAAAATTTCTTGCCGCGATAACCTCCGGCGTCGCCCCACAAACTCCCACATCGAAACCATTCTTCCTGGGGATAATACGGCATGGACCCATGTTACACACCTTGCAACAGGATCCCACACTTCCAAAGGGACATGGCCTTTTCTCCTTGGACCGCTGAAAAGCTGTGGTAACACCCTCTCTGGCCGTCTTATCTAGCATCTTGATGCTCGCCACGCAGCTAGTTTCGGAACGGATGCTCACCGGATTTGATGATTTACCTTTCCTCTTATATTTACTCATTAGTCACTTCCCCCACTTCCTCGAGTGGTAAAATCGCCACTGCAGATAGCTGAATCTTCCTGGTCTTTGTGGTAGGTTCGATATCCGAAGTCGTGAGTGTATTCGATCCCGGGAAATGTGCCGGCATGAACACCAGACCCAGAGGCAATGATTCATCCATCTTCGCCACAACGGTTATACTGCCTCTTTTAGATGAAACCAGAACTTTGGACCCCTCCGTTATCCCCAAGGATTTGGCATCCTCTGGATTTATCCCCAGGTACTTACCTTGAAATGGTTCAAGCTGGGATATCCTTGACCTGCTCGTCCGGGATCCATCATAAAAATCGAATTTGGTCGGACCGGTCATCAACAAATATGGATGTGTGCTATCTGGGGTCTCGTATGATTTACCCATATCCGCCGTCATGAATGAGTATCTTTCCTTCCAATCCCAGCTCCCACCGGAATATGCCGGAATGAGGGTCTTTATTTCATCCATGATCTTTTCCTCTGAATCATAATCCAGGGGATAACCCATTTTACTCGATAACTCGGCTATTATCTTCCAATCCGGCCTGGCCAGAGGATCTATTGCTCTATTTATCACCTTTACCTTACCCTCCGAGTTGGTGAACTTACCAGAACTCTCGGCGAAACTTATTCCCGGCAGGACCACATCAGCCAATTTCGCAGTTTCAGTTAGGAAAATGTCTTGAACAACCAGAAAATCAAGGGAGATGAGAGCTTTCACAGTTTCCATCGTATTTGGGAAGGATACAACCGGATTTTCACCCAAGATATACAGGGCTAAAATGGTGGTACCGGATTGAATCATCTCCAGGGACGAAAGACCAGGTTTATCTGGCAGTGCAGCTCCATAAATCCTTTCAAACTTCCTCCTGGCTGTTGAATCATCTACCCTTTTGTAACTGGGATAAAACTCCGAAAGAGCACCCACATCGGCGGCACCTCGGAGATTGCAAAGAGACATGCAAGGGAATACTCCTCCCTTCACTCTTCCCATCAGCAACAGCAGATTTATAATGGCGTGAATGCTTTGAATGTCACTCGCTTCAGGTGAAAAGATGATTATCACCTTTTTGTCACTCTCACCATAGAATCTCGCTGCTTTGGCGATGCTTTCCCAGGAGACCCTCGTCTTCCTCTCCACATCCCTCGCTTGCTTGGTCAAAAATTCTTTAAACTGATCCATATTGCTGCATTTCGTCTCGACGAATTCTCGGTTATATAAACCCTCCTCCAACATGCAATGAGCTATGCCGTTGAGCAAAATGGCTTCGGTGCCCGGTTTTGGTCTTAAATATAAGTGAGATATCTTGGCGACTCTGGTGCTTCTTGGATCGATGGTTACCAATTTCGCTCCCCTTTTTGAAGCCCTTTTTATCTCGACACCGACAAAAGGAGAACTCATATCGACATCCGAATGAACGATGAATAGTGTGTCGGCTTCCTCCATCTCGGCGAGGGAACAAGCTACATCGGGGGTCCCAAATACCTCAATGAAGTCCGCTACGGCTGGATAGCTCAAAAGCCTGACCGAACTATCGACATTATTCGTGCCCAAACAGGCCCTCATGAACTTCTGAAAGAGATAAATCACTTCATTGGTATGATGGGCGGAGACTATTCCTCCCAAGCCATGGGGACCATGGGTATCTTTTATTTTTGATAACCGCCTTGCCACATAGTCCAATGCCTCATCCCAAGTACATTCCACCAATTTGCCATCCCTTTTAATCAGGGGTACCTTGAGTCTTTCTCCATTTTGGACGTAATCCCAACCGAATCTACCCCTGGCGCAGAGATAGTCCGTTTTTTCCTCGGTGGTTACCTTAACGATTTCACCATTTTTTGTGTTGATCAGTAAATCGCAGCTACAACCGCAATAAGAGCAGACGGTCTTAGTCTTATTGAGCTCCCACTCCCGTCCACGGAATTTGCGGCTCCTCTCCAACAAAGCAGCCACGGGACAGACCGCGACACAACTGCCACAAAAATCACAACCAACTTCCTGAAGGGGTTTATCGAGGGGTGTGGTGACCTTTGTTACGATGCCCCTCTGCATGAAATCCAGAATGTCGCTGCCCTGAGTCTTACATATTCTGATACATCTCCCACAAAGGATGCATAAGTTGTAATTTCTCTCAATCAGTGGATTGCTCGAATCCACGGGGTAACCTGGATCCTTCACCATAAACCGCGTTTTCTCGATCCCCAACTCATAAGCATACTTTTGAAGCTCGCAGGTTCCATTCCTTTCACAGCTCATACAATCCCCTGGATGATTGGATAATATAAGTTCTACAACGAAACGCCTGGCTTCAAGGACTCTGTCCGTTCTCGTTCGCACCACCATCCCGGACTTGACCTTCCTCCTGCACGAGACGACCAATCCCTTGGCACCCTCCAATTCAACGAGGCATAACCGACACGCACCCGTGCTTTCAAGACCCTTACAGTAACAAAGATGGGGTATCTCGATACCCGCCCGGGAGGCGGCTTCAATGATCGTTACCCCATCGGGCACGGAAATCTCCCGATCATCGATATTTAAGGTAACCAACTGGCTCAATTTCTTTCCCCTTTGTTAGACCAAGATGATAGCATCGGCTTCACAAGTTGACAAACATAGACCACACTTCATGCACTTTTTTCCCATTATGATATAAGGCCTGTTGTCAGCCAAATATGGTATATATTCGTCTCCAAGGATGGCTTCTTCGGGACAGATGCTCTTGCATGAGCCGCACATCGTACATTTTTCGGCGACCACCCTATAGGAGATGAGATCCTTGCAGGATTTCTTGGGGCAATGCTTCTCCTCTATATGCTCCCTGTATTCTTGCTCCTTGGAAGAGAGTGAATCTGATAGAAATTGGGCTGCTTCTCTTCCCTTTTTGCATCGAGCCGTCTCGCCAACCTTATAAGAGATTAACCGAAGGAATTCCATGTCTTGGCTTATGCCCTCACCTCGGGTAATCTTGTCCAATATCCAAATTATCCGATCCGTCCCAAGCATGCATGGAAGGCATCTGCCACACACCTCTTTTTGGGCAAAGTCACGAAGATATTCCAATGCTTCAAGGACCGCACAACGCTCCTCCACCGCTGATATCATGCTTTAACCACCCTTTTTCCTTCAAAAGTGATGCAGTGAATTGGACACACAACAACACAAGCTCCACAGCCATTGCAATAGACCGGATCGATATAGAATCCATCTCTCTCCTCCATGATGGCATCATAAGCACAAGCTTCCCTGCACAAACCACACTGCAGACACTCATCTTCCAAAATCCTGTAGGCACCGAGCGCTCTACATACCCCCGCTGGGCAGTACTTATCCCTTATGTGCGACTCATACTCGTCCCTGAAGTAACGGATCGTGGTCAAAACCGGATTTGGAGCGGTTTTCCCCAACCCACATAGGGAAGTGGTCTTAATCTCCTCACCCATTCTTTCAAGAAGTTCGACATCCCCTTCCTCACCCTTTCCTTCCACAATTCGCGTGAGAATCTCCAGCATCTCATAGGTTCCAATGCGACATGGTGGACATTTACCACAGGATTCCCTCTGGGTAAAAGAAAGAAAAAATCTAGCTATTTCCACCATACAATCCGATTCGTCCATCACCACTAGACCACCTGAACCCATCATCGAGCCAACTTCTCCCAGCGATTCAAAGTCAATGGGTACATCGAGATGTTCCTCTGGAATGCAACCCCCACTCGGACCACCAATTTGAACCGCTTTAAACTTTTTATCCCCGAGCACTCCTCCTCCAATGTCAAAAACCACTTCTCTCACGGTTATACCCATGGGTACCTCGATGAGTCCGGTATTTTTGACCTTTCCGGTTAAGGCAAATATCTTCGTCCCCTTGGATTCCTTTGTGCCTATCTTCTTATACCATTCCACTCCTCGTGTAATAATCACGGGAATATTAGCAAAAGTCTCCACATTATTCAGGCAGGTGGGCTTGGCCCACAATCCCGCTTCGGTGGAGCGAGGCGGGGTTACCCTGGGCATACCTCTTTGACCCTCTATGGACATCATCAACGCCGTAGATTCACCACAAACAAAGGCACCTGCACCCCTTTTGATCTCTATGTCAAAGTTGAGACCACTCCCTAGGATGTTCTCTCCCAACAATCCAATTTCCCTTGCCTGGGAAAGAGCGATACTCACATTTTCAACGGCTAGGGGGTATTCTTCCCTCACGTAGATGAAACCTTCAGATACGTTGCCAACCGCGTAAGCGCATATTATCATGCCTTCGATCACAGAATGGGGATCACCCTCGAGAACGCTTCTATCCATAAACGCACCAGGATCGCCTTCGTCTCCATTGCAAATGACATATTTTCTATCACCTTTAGCGGCTCTCGCATATTTCCATTTCAATCCAGTGGGAAATCCTGCCCCTCCTCGTCCGCGAAGTCCCGATTCCTTTACGACTTCGATTACTTCTTCGGGAGTCGTGCTGGACAAAACCTTTGCCAGGGCTTCATAGCCTCCCGTCACAATGTAGTCCTCGATATTAGTTGGATTGATTTTCCCACAATTACGCAGGACTACGCGCATCTGCTTTTGATAAAAGGGAATTTCTCTTTGATTGCGCGCCACCTTTCCGGTAACGGTATCAGTGTATAAGAGTCTTTCTATCTCCTTGCCCCTGAGCACAGTAAAATCGATGAGCTTGGGGACATCAAAAGCATCG
This sequence comes from Actinomycetota bacterium, assembly GCA_040755895.1. Lineage (NCBI taxonomy): Bacteria > Bacillati > Actinomycetota > Actinomycetota bacterium. The sequence goes on from JBFMAG010000136.1 coordinate 7,320, forward strand.
ACTTTTTGGTGGAAAATACCCTGGGGTTCAATGGTTACCAGAGGTCCCCTCTGGCAAAAACCCTGACAACCCGTGGGTATAACCTCAACTTCAAGACCCTGCTTTTCTATCTCTTTAGAAAAGGCTCTTATTACATCGATGGAACCGGATGCACGACAACCTGTCCCTGCACACACTTTCACTCTATGCTTCTTTGCTTCTCTTTTGTGGATGAGTACCTCTCTGAGGGCTTGTAAATCCTCTACGCTTTTTAATCTAGTCACCTTGCTCCTCTTCCCCTCTCAACTTTGCGACTATCTTCTTTGGGTTCTTCTCTTTAGAGACCACGTCGTTAATGACTACGACCGGGGCTAGGGCACAACAACCAACACAACTGACGGTCTCCAAAGTGAATTTTAAATCACCGCTGGTCTCTCCATCTTTTAAACCTAAATTGGTCTCAAATTCTTCCAGAATTGCATGCGAACCCCGAACGTGGCAAGCCGTACCCACACATACCCTGATGATATTCTCACCGCGAGGCGTGAAATAGAAACGGGTATAAAACGAGGCCACCCCATAGACGTGTGCCAGGGAGATATCAAGCTCTTCCGCGATGACCTTCATCGCATTTTCTGGAAGATAGCCAAACTCACATTGAACATCCTGCAAAATGTGGACGAGCACTCCTTCTTTGCCCTCATATTTTTTCACTATCTCCCGAGTCTTTTCCCCCTCTAAGCAAGTGCAGATTTTCTCCATAGAAAACAAGCCTTTCTTAAACTTTACACCATTTACCCTCGGCTAAAAGGTCGATTGCCTTCCTCACCAAGTTTACGGCTTCGGGGTGGCGCATGATCAAGATATTTGCACCAGCTAAGGCCAAGCTTATCGCGGTAAGGGCTTCCCATAAAATACCGCGTTTTTTGGCATCTCCCCAGGAAGGTTCATCTTCCTCGGTGGTTTTGGCCTCTTTAGCCCTCCAGGCCTCTCTACCCAAATTGCAGATTAAAGGCATCTGCATCATTGCATCGTTCTGCTGCAAAGCTGCTAGTTTATCCCTCTCCATTACCGAATAGGTGTATTCCAAACCATAACCCAGAGCCCCTGTCGAGGGATCCATGATCACCCTCTCGGAATCCATTCCCAAATTTGTTATTAAAATGTTGAGTTGCTTGGCCATATTCACATCTATCGGCGTTTGTCCCGACACAACATGATCAAAACCCAAGGCAGCAGCGGTTATGGATTTGTAATTATCCTCCTGGGCTGGGCCCAGAACTACCCTTTTCCCATGAGCAGCCTGAGCTACCTTCTTTAAGACCTCCATATCCTTTTCCACATTTCCTGAGCCGTAAATGATCAAGGGAATGGAAATCGCATCCAAAATGGATCTAACGGTTTGAGCAGCTTCATCGGAGCTGCGATTCTTTCCCGTGGGATCGGTTCCCAAGAGCTGAAGGCAGATCAAATCAGCTCGATACTGGTCCTGACACTTCCTGGCCCACGCCGCGGGATCATCGATTACATCTTTAAAGGGCTCCAAAGCGACCTCGGGCCACCCTTCGGGAACCACATCATAAACCTCCATGGCTATGAGGGGCTTGTGGGGCATCTCTCCCTCGAATAGATGGAAGGAGAGAGTACTCTCTCCACCGACGGTAATTTCGGTATCCCCACTTCCGATGGTCACTTCTCTGATCTTGCCCATATATTTCTCAAAGAGCGGTACAAAAGCCATTTAAACCCCCTTGTTCGTTCACGGTTCACCGAAATATTTTTAAATACGTCAACGATGAGTAGATTGGATTTTGGCTGCCTTAACGGTATTCTTTAGAAGCATGGCTATGGTCATCGGGCCAACTCCTCCCGGCACCGGCGTTATGGCTGCGGCTTTTTCCTTCACCGCATCGTAGTCAACATCGCCCACCAATTTATCATCAACCCTACTGATGCCCACGTCGATGACGACCACTCCTTCCTTAACCATACCCCTGGTAACCAGTTTTGGATGCCCCACGGCAACCACCAAAATATCGGCTCTCCTCGTGTGGGAAGCCAAATCCTTGGTCTTGGAGTGGCAAATGGTGACCGTAGCATCATTGTGTAAAAGCATTAAGGCCATGGGTTTCCCAACGATGTTGCTTCTTCCCACCACCACAGCGTCTTTGCCTCGAATCTCTATCTTCATCTTCCTCAACAACTCCAATACCCCATGGGGTGTGCACGGTGGATAGAGGATTTCACCAATGGTCAGATTACCCACATTAAAGGGGTGAAAACCATCGACATCCTTTTGGGGATCGACGGCGTTTAAAACCTTCCGGGTGTCGATGTGATCGGGTAATGGTAGCTGAACGAGGATGCCATGGATCGAAGGATCATTATTTAAATCAGTGATTAGTCTCAAAAGTTCTTTCTCGGAAACATCTTTGGATAAAGGATATTTTTTCGATAGAATACCCAAGTTTTGACAGGCTCTCTCTTTCTGGCGGATATAGATCATGGATGCAGGATCCTCGCCAACCAGAATAACCGCTAACCCGGGGGTAATATTCCTCTCTTTAAGGATTTTTATCTCCTCTGATAATTCACGGTAAATGCTGGAAGCTATCTCTTTCCCGTTGATGATTTTAGCCGTCATCTCCCTCACCCCTTAAGTGATTTTTGTCAAAAGCTCCTCCATTATCCCATCAACGGCTCGCACGGCCTTAGAGGTCTCCGGAAGCTCGAGCAGGGACCGATGTTCTAAATCGTATCGGGGAATGAGCTCATCATTTGGCACTATTCCCGCCAATTTAAGCTCACCTTTCTTCAACTCGCTTAATACCGAAGGATGGGGTTTCCCTTCTATCCGGTTGATTATTAGGAAAATTTTTTTGATCTTCAATTTGAGCTCGCTTGCCAGGTCTCTTATCTTCACCGCCGTTTCAACCCCTCTTAAGGTAGGATCGGAGACGACCAATAGGAAATCCACATCCCTCGTAGTGCGCCTGCTCAAGTGCTCCATACCGGCTTCGTTATCTATCACCACATACTGGTAGTTTTCTGATAGAGCATCCAAGCATCTCCTTAAGATTGTATTTGCATAGCAATAGCATCCTAGTCCCTCGGGTCTTCCCATGCTCAGTAAGTCGAACTTCTCCGACTCAACTAAAGCCTCCTGAACCTTGAATTCGATGTACGTATCCTTCGATATTCCAGGCGGCAGTTCACGGATGCTCTCCAACACCTCTTCCCGAATACTACCTATAGTGGACTTGAGTTCCACCCCCAAGGCTTCGTACAGGTTTGTGTTGGCATCGGCATCCACTGCCAAAATGGGTGTCTTTCCTTTTCGGCATAAATAACTGATGATCAACGCCGCGAGGGTAGTTTTTCCGGTGCCACCCTTCCCAGCCACAGCTATTATGCAACTCAACAAACTCACCACAATTATGTTGCTTTTATATTGCTTTCCTCGTAAGAGCTTTTATCCTTCCTTTCATGGAGGGGAAGAGATCCACATTGGTGTGAGGGAGAAAGAGAGCCGAAACGTATCTCTCCATGAACTTGGAACTAGTACTTAAATCAAGATAGGCCATTTTCTTAGCAATTTTTTTGGCTTTCTCCTGCATTTCCCGCGATAGACAAGCAAAGCAAGCACCGAGCAAGGATCCATTCCCTACGAAAGTGAACTTCTCCATGGGAAGTTCTGGTAGGAGACCGATGGTTATGGCTTTATCGATCTCCAAATAGTTTCCAAAGGCTCCGGCGATGATGATATTTTCTATATCCTGGAGCTTGAGATCCAAACTCTCCACCAACACCGTTATCCCTGCAAAGACAGCTGCTTTAGCCCGCATCAAATTATCGATATCGACCTCGGTGATCACGATATCCTTACCCGTGGCAGTCTCGCCAGCCCAGGCCAACACATATTCAGCCCCATATTCCTCCTCTCGGATCCTTGGGGTTTCGAGTTCCAAATTCATCTTTCCCCTCTGGTTGATCACCCCGGCCAGGAATAGTTCAGCCACGGCATCGATGAGACCTGAACCGCATATCCCCGATGGTTTCGTGAGACCGATCGTTATTATCATGGGTTCAAGGGTCACTGGATCAATGCGAATTTGCTCTATGGCTCCCCTTGTAGCTCGCATGCCGTGTTTAATGCCGCCGCCTTCAAAGGCGGGACCAGCTGAGCATGAGCAAGAGAGCAACCAATCGGAGCAACCCAAGACCATTTCTCCATTGGTCCCCACATCCGTGTACAATGTGAGTATATCTTCCTCTAAGAAATTTGAAGCAAGTATCCCGGCCGTTATGTCACCACCCACATAGCTAGCTACGCAGGGAAAACAATAGAGATACGCCTGAGGAACAACACTCATCCCCAAATCTCCACATTTCACCCAAGGGAAGGAAGTGGCAGCTGGGATGTATGGTTCTTCTCTTATATATTTGGGATTGAGTCCGAGGAGGAGATGGGTCATCGTGGTATTTCCAGCCGCTACAAGGACGCTTATATGCTCCGGTTTTATCCTGGCTTTCTTTATCAATCTTTCGATCAATCCATTAATTGTGGAGACAACGAGGGATTGTAATTTAGCCAATCCATTCTCCTTCGTCGCAAAAATAATCCTGGTTATCACATCCTCCCCATAAGTTATTTGAGCATTGTAGTCTGAACTTTGAGCCAGGGTATAACCCTTGTTGAGATCTATGAGGCGAGCTACGATGCTCGTGGTGCCCACATCTATGGCTACACCATAATGCTGGGAGGTCGTGTCGCCCGGTTCCACCTGCGTGAGTCTGACCTCAGATCCCGTACTCAAAAGGGTCACCGTGATATCCCAATTGTTCTGCCTGAGGATATCGGGTAGCTTCCAGACAACCGAAATATCTGTGACGATGTTCTTTATGCGATGCTTCACACTAAGCTCCCTTTCGATCCGAGACAGGTCACTTAAGCTATCATCCAAGGAAGGTGGCTTCAATCTTAAATGAACCTTCCTTGCAGCTGGATCAAATTTTAAACTCGCGAGGCGCGCCTCCCACTCAGCGGTAGACAAGATATGTCCATAGGTAGGGACCCTTCTTTCCCTCTCCAAAATCTGTCTATCTGCCAGCCTGGATTCGATGGGAATCCTTACTTCGAGATCGCTCATTACCGCAGAACGGCAGGCGAGGACATAACCTTCCTTTATCTCCTCGGGTGATAGCATCGTCGTCGGCTTTGTGTCCACTATTCCCTTCTCTACAATCGCTCGACATTTACCGCAGGTGCCATCACCGCCGCAGAAGGCATTGATATGAACCTCAGCAGCTATCGCCGCTCGCAGGAGGTTTTCTCCATCTCTCACTCGAACTCTTCGATTGCTGGGATAAAATATTATGGTGTGTTCCTTCATGATCTCGCATCCTCGCTGTTCGCTGTTAGCCAACCAACCTTCCAACAACTTACATGATTCACCGTTCACGGTTCACAGTAATTATATCGAGATTAAGCTCGTATTTTGGAGCCCTAGAACAGTCCAACAATTCTCCCGTGCTCATCGATATCGACGTGCACAGCTGCAGGTACTGAGGGAAGTCCCGGCATTGTCCTCATTTCACCACAAATGGGGTAGAGGAATCCAGCACCGACGGAGGCTCGAATATCCCGAATGGGAACCCTAAATCCCCTTGGTCTCCCCTTCAAATTGGGATCATGCGAAAGGGAGAGATGAGTCTTGGCCATATTGATGGGCAATTTATCGAATCCCTGTTTTGTATATAGCTCTATCTTTCTGTCAGCCAAGGGAGTATATTCGACACCATCCGCTCCATAAATCTTGGTGCAGATGATCTCGATCTTTTCCTTGATGGGAATATCCAAAGGATACAGAAAATGGAAATCATTTGGTTCTTTGCAAACTTCGACCACCGCTTCGGCTAGTTCGATGGCTCCTTCTCCTCCCTTTGCCCAGACCTCGATGGGGATGGCATATTTGGCTCCAGCTTGTACTGCTTTTTCCTTTATCACCTCGATCTCCGCCTCGGTATCTGAGGGGAATCTATTGATGGCAACGACGACTGGAACGCCAAACAGCGACATGTTTTCAATCTGTTTTTCCAGATTTTCGCAGCCCTTATCCACGGCTTCGACATTCTCCTTCTCCATGAGTTCCCTGTCGATTGGTCTTCCAGGAATGGCTTTGAAGCCGCCACCGTGCATCTTCAAGCCCCTTACGGTCGCGGTGAGAGCCACACAATCAAGTCTTAAATTGCCGTAACGGCACTTTATGTTAAACATTTTTTCCGCCCCACAGTCGGCACCAAATCCACTTTCCGTGACCACATAATCAGCCAATTTAAGGGCAACGAGGTCGGCAATGATGGAGTTATTGCCGTGAGCCACGTTGGCGAAAGGACCAGCGTGCATGATGCAGGGGGTATTCTCAAGGGTCTGGATGAGGTTCGGTTTTAGAGCATCCTTAAGTAGCGCGGCCATCGCCCCTGCAGCCCTCAAATCCTCCGCGGTTACAGGTCGGCCGTCGTAGGTATTCCCCACAACTATACGGCCCAGTCTCTCCCTAAGATCCTTAAGATCGGTTGCCAGAGCCAGAATGGCCATAACCTCCGAAGCCACGGTGATATCAAAGCCCGTTTCCCTTGGAATACCGTTTTCACGACCCCCGAGTCCGATTACGACGTGCCTTAAAGCCCTATCGCTGATATCCACAACCCTGGGCCAAGTGATGGAGAGGAGGTCTATCCCGAGTTTGTTCCCCTTCAAGATATGGGTGTCCAGCATAGCGGCAAGTAGATTGTGAGCCGCCCCCACGGCATGAATATCCCCTGTGAAGTGCAGATTTATATCCTCCATGGGGACAACCTGAGCATAACCGCCTCCACATGCACCGCCCTTGATGCCAAAGACCGGGCCCATGGAGGGCTCACGAAGGGTATTTATTACATTCTTCCCTATTCTGGCCAAAGCCATGGCGAGTCCCACATTTGTAGTGGTCTTTCCCTCCCCCAGAGGAGTGGGGGTGATCGCCGTCACGGTGATGAATTTACCATCCGGTCTGCCCTTTAACCTTTCCAAAACATCAAGGGAAATTTTGGCTTTATACTTACCATAGAATTCGATTTCATCCGCTAAGAGCCCAATTTGCTCCGCTATCTCCGAAACCGGCTTCAATTTCGCTTCTTGAGCGATTTCAAGATCGGTCTTCATGAGAAAAACCCCCTTTTTTAATATACAATGCCTTTTTAAGTAGATTTTAGAATTTTACCTAGCAAAAGGGTAGTCCCCCTTCCTTAAGGAAACTTAAATTACCGCACCGTTGGAGATTTCGTGAAAAAACTCACAAAAACCAAACTTTTGATTCAGTAAGTGGTATCGAAGAAAACAACTTTAAATTAATGGGTGTTATAAATCCAAGGCAGTAAAACTTATTGAGGATAGTTCCATCAATAATACCTTTACGGTTTCGAAGAAATTTTAAAGGTTAATTTCCCAACGAGCCAAGAATTATCCACAAGCGGTAAAATATCAAGGTGAGCGGTTATAGAAGAAGGAAAGTGAGCATAATATTTTATAAATAAATGAGACCACCCATATGAAATGGGTGGTCTAGGTTTCATTTTGTAACATTTTTAACAGAGGTGTTGGAAATAATAGGTGTCCGTATCTTGCATCGTTGTAAAACCCAGTATCCTTTGATACGTCTTTTCGTAATCGCCAACCATCCTTTCCGCTGAGAATCTTTCCTCCACATGTTTGCGGCACATCTTGGGATCGATCTCTTCCACCTTAGCAACAGCTTTTACCATTTCTTCCATGGAATCAACGATAAAACCGGTCTTTTTATGAACGATAACTTCAGGTGTGGAACCGTTCCTTAAAGCAACTACGGGAGTTCCGGTGGCCATCGACTCGACCATCACCAGACCGAAGGGCTCGGGCCATTGGATAGGAAATAATGTACATTCCGCATTCATATAAAGTTCAGCTTTGGTCTTCAAATCAACCTGGCCCAAAATTTCAACATTTTTTGAGAGCAGGGGTTCAACCTGGGTCTTATAGTATCGCTTTTCACGCTCCTCAGCCATCTTCGTCACCAAGACCAATTTCTTTTTGAGGCGGTTTGCAACTTCGACTGCAAGATGGACTCCCTTCTCTGGGCTCATCCTTCCAAGAAATAGCAAATAATTGCCCTTCCGTGGAGAAAAGGGATAAGCGTGAATATCGATGGCATTATAGATGGTGGCAACGAAGTTTAAGTTCCCAAAACACTTGCGCTGATATTCGGATATGGCATTAAAGTAAATCTTGTCTTTAAGCCTACTATATAAGTATTTGGCTCTTTCCGTTGCCGGTCCATGCAAGGTATGCAGGACTGGCGTAGAGCAAAAAGAGCCGAGAGCTGGACCGATCATCCCACTATGATCGTGGATGATGTCGAATTCACTTGCCCTCTCGTAAGCATTGAGAACATGAAGAAGATCGGGGTAAACTTGACCGATTTCCTTGGTGGGAGCGAATTTAAATACCGATACCAATTCGGCTTCCGTTGATGAATCACCGGAGGCAAACAGAGTTACATCGTGCCCCCGCTGGACAAGCCCCTCCGTGAGCAAGCTCACCACGAGCTCAATTCCACCGTATCCCGCCGGTGGGATGGGATACCAAGGTGGTGCGATCTGTGCGATCTTCATCCTTCTTTATATCCCCCCTTCTCTGGCCCGTCCGCCCAATCGGGACTTGTCGTAGGGGCAGGTAGTCTATTTTAGCCCGTTCGCCTGGGCACTTTGTAATTTTAATTTCACCACAATAGCAAACGGTGCATCCGTTCTTAAGAATTTGGCAATGGCACTTGACCATCTTTGTTCCCTCTCCATCTGCACTTCTAGAAAACAAAAAATCCGACCCCTCATTTTTTATGAGCAGGTCGGTATATTTTGATATAAATATTCGACAAAAATCCGTAAATTCCTGCAAAAAGGGACGTTGGAAATATGTTGAATTTTAAATCAACAGTTGTTAGACTAATGGTGCCGGCTCCCTTCACCGGAGGGGCACCAGATGAGGGAGCCGGCACCACATTATAATTATGTATTATAATTTTACCCATTTGGTGTGCTATTTAGTCTTAAAATATATCATAAACCCAGTAAAGATACAAATACTCAATGGATCAGATAGCGTTCTAACAATTGGTGATTCGCCCTTCGGAACCCACCACCTTGGCAGACTGGATTATATTCTCTTCAGTTTAACATATGCCAAGTGAGCTTCTTTAGCCAATCCTCGCCGCTGTAGGTCG
>JBFMAG010000137.1 GCA_040755895.1 Actinomycetota bacterium
CTACCAAAGATTGGGTCCCATTTCTATCTCAAAATTTTTCAATCACCAATAAACGGAACTCTACTGAGGTTTTGGGGTTTTGCCCTCTCCTTCTACCTGTGCTAAGATTTGCACAGAGGCAAATTGGAGGGTTTTTCAAGGAGGACAATTTGATCGCTCATTCAAGTTCACAAAAGATAGGAGTTGTTGACGATGCTCATTCGCATCATTCGTATCCTTTTCGTCATCACAGGAGCTATCGCTGGTTATCAGTTAGTGAATGTGATCAAGGCACCCATCCCCAAGCTCATCGGAATCATATCATACATGATAATTGGTTCTGGGGTCGGGTATGTTTTGGGGGGGATTACTGGCAGATGGCTGGTTAAAGTGATAAATTGGATTGAGGTCAATGTCCAGAAGATTCCCAGTTTGGATCTGATAATCGGTGCACTGGGTCTGATAATTGGATTAATCCTTGCCACCCTCATCTCCTGGCCTTTAAAGTATCTGCCATCGGAACTGAAATTATTGGACATCTTCTTAACAATTCTGGCCTTCATCCTCTTGGGCTATTTGGGGATACGCCTCTCACTCCGCAAAAAGGAGGATTTTCGAGGAGTGCTTCGGATTTTATCCCAGGTTAAGATATCAAAGGCAACATATTTCCCCGCGGAAAAGATCTTGGATACCAGCGTCATCATCGATGGACGGATTGCCGATATTTGCGGAACCGGTTTCATTGAGGGGCGGCTAAATCTGCCTCGCTTCGTATTGAAGGAGCTACAGAAAATCGCCGATTCTGAAGATATCCTCAAGAGAAATCGAGGACGTAGGGGATTGGATGTTTTAGGTGCACTTCAGCGGGAGCCAAAAGTTGAAATCCACATTTTGGAGCAGGATTACCCAGAACTTTCGGATGTCGATGCCAAGTTGGTTCGCCTTGCTAAGGAATTGGATGGTGTAATCCTCACCAATGATTACAATTTAAATAAAGTCGCTGAATTACAAGGGGTGAGTGTCCTCAATATCAATGAACTTGCAAATGCCCTTAAACCAGTGGTCTTACCGGGTGAAGAAATGAGCGTACGTATTTTAAGGGAAGGGAAGGAAGCCGGACAGGGTGTTGGGTACCTGGATGATGGGACCATGGTCGTAGTGGATGGGGGGAAGAAGTTCGTCGGTGAGGATGTCGAGGTTTTGGTGACGAGTGTCCTTCAAACTCCGGCGGGAAGAATGATCTTCGCTAAGCTCAAAGATGTGGAGGCAACCAGTGCTTAAGGTCATAAATGTTGCTGTGATCGCCGCTGCGGGAAGGGGGGAGAGGATGGGGCTTGAAGGTGGTAAACAATATATTCTCCTGGGTGACAAACCAATTTTAGCCCATACCCTCCAGGTCTTTGAAGATTGTACCCCCATACATCAGGTTATAGTGGTGGCAAATCCCGAGGATATAGAGTTTTGTCGAGACGAAATCGTCGAAAAATACGGACTCTCCAAGGTATTAGAGGTGGTCGCTGGGGGGCCTAAAAGGCAGGACTCCGTGTACAATGGTCTCCAAGTCCTTCCCAAAGGAACCACAACGGTGATAATCCATGATGGAGCGCGCCCCCTTGTAACCCCTCAAATCATAGAGAAGGCAATTTCTGCGTTGAAGGGTTGGGATGGTGTGGTGGTCGGAATCCCCGCTACGGATACCATCAAAGAGGTAGAGGATGAAAGGGTAGTCCGAACTCGTCCACGCGCGAAATTGTGGTCCGCTCAAACCCCCCAAGTATTTCAATTAAAGCCACTACTTGAGGCTCACAAGCAGGCGAAATCCGATAATTTTTATGGTACCGATGACGCGGTTCTCCTCGAGAGAATGGAGTACCGCATAAGAATGATCATGGGTTCCCATGAAAATATTAAAATAACGACTCCCGAAGATTTACTGATGGCCGAAGCCATTCTTAAAAGGAGACAAGGGTCACGGTCATGAGTGAAAAGTACCATGTCTCATGTCCCTTGACCCCGTGACAAAGGTGGAATGATGAGGGTTGGTATTGGCTTTGATGCTCATAAATTTACCCCCAACCGCCCCTTGGTTTTGGGAGGGGTGCACATCCCCTTTCCCTTGGGACTGAAGGGATATTCGGATGCCGATGTGGTTATCCATGCAATCATCGATGCCATCTTGGGAGCCATCTCGGAGGGAGATATCGGACTACATTTCCCGGATACGGATGAGAGTTATAGGGATATCTCCAGCCTGACTCTGCTCTCTGAGGTCAAAAAAATCTTGACTGAACGGGAGTATAAAGTGGTTAATTTAGATGTGGTGGTGGCCCTCGAGGAGCCAAAAATTGCTCCCTTTCGCGACGAGATGAAGGGAAAGATCGCTCATACTTTAGATATGGAGAGGGATCAAGTAAACGTCAAAGCCACCACCACTGAAGGTTTGGGCTTTACCGGGCGCAGGGAAGGAATCGCCGCTTATGCCGTGGCCCTGGTGGAAGAAATTTAAACACGGGGGTGTACGATGTTTGGTACTTTAAAGGAGGATATTCAGGCGGCTCTCGATAGAGATCCCGCCGCCACAAGCGTCCTTGAGGTTATCCTGGCTTATCCGGGGTTTCATGCCATTTGTTTTCACCGCATAGCCCATTGGTTACATAGAAGGAGACTAAGATTGCTCGCTCGCCTGCTCTCCCACATTAGTCGTTTTTTAACGGGCATTGAAATTCACCCTGGGGCGCAGATTGGGCGAGGATTTTTCATAGACCATGGCATGGGCGTGGTCATAGGAGAAACCACCGAAATTGGAGATAATGTCACCCTTTATCAAGGTGTAACTTTGGGGGGAACCGGAAAGGAAAGAGGAAAGCGTCACCCCACCATAGGCGATAATGTGGTCATAGCCGCTGGTGCAACCGTTCTGGGTGCCGTAACCGTGGGGGATAATTCAATTGTGGGAGCGGGAGCCGTGGTCATCCATCCAGTTCCTCCAAACTGCACCGTGGTGGGCGTTCCCGGTCGCATAGTCGTTCGGGAAGGGAAGAAGGTTCCCACCATCGATCTACACCATGAAAGGCTCCCAGACCCCATGGCGGAGATGTTTAATGCCATTCACCGTCGTCTGGATAGGCTAGAGCACAAAATCGAAGAGGTGAGAGAGGATAAAGTTGAAGGTGGCAAGGAAGGATGAGCCTGAGGATTTATAATACCTTGACAGGTAAAAAGGAAGAGCTTGTCCCCCGTGAAGAGGGCAAAATTGGAATGTACGTCTGTGGACCCACGGTTTATAACTACATCCACATCGGAAATGCGCGTTGCTATGTAGCCTTCGATGTGATAGGAAGGTATTTGAGGTATAAGGGATACGAGGTCACTTACGTCCAGAATATCACCGATATTGATGATAAAATCATCAACAGGGCCTGCGAGGAGAATACCACCACCGAGGAGATCTCAAGGAAGTATACACGGGCTTATCTCCAGGACATGGAGAGTTTGGGTGTGGAGTCGGTGGATGTTCAACCAAAAGCCACCGAGCATATACCGGAGATGCTGGAGATGATCGAAAAGCTCATACAAAGGGGATACGCCTATGTCGTTGATGGGGATGTCTTCTTTGAAGTCACCAAATTTGAAGATTACGGGAAGCTTTCTCACCGCACTCTGGAGGAGATGAGAGCTGGGGAGCGGGTTGAAGTCGATCCACGCAAACGTCATCCCATGGATTTTGCTCTCTGGAAAAAGGCTAAGTCCGGTGAACCTTCCTGGCCCAGTCCTTGGGGA